>DASXMT010000465.1:0-15102 GCA_036495505.1 Acidimicrobiales bacterium
GCTGGCCAAGGGCGAGCTGACCTGGCGGGGCCGTCCTGTCGACCCCGGTGCCATCCGTCGCACGGCCCTGCTCACCGTGGAGGTGGAGAAGGATGACATCTGCGGCGCGGGCCAGACCCTGGCCGCCCAGGCCCTGTGCTCAAAGATCAAGCCGTCGAAGAAGCGCCACCACCTCCAGCCCGGCGTGGGCCACTACGGGGTGTTCGCCGGGAGCAAGTGGGAGAAACAGATCTACCCGATCGTCCGGAACTTCATCCTGGCCAACGACTGACGGCGCCGGGCCCAGTCGGGTGGAGCTAGAACTCCATCTCCAGTTCCTCTACGTCGTCGGGCTCCCGCATGGCTTCCTCGGTCCATTCGACCATCTCGGGCAGCCCCAGGATCATGTTGGTGTACTCATCGGCCACCGCACCGACCTTGACGTCGTAGGTCCTGATCCGGGTGCACACCGGTGCGAACATGGCGTCGGCCAGCGAGAAGGAGTCGCCGAACAGGTACGGGCCGTTGGACTCGTCCAGGCACTCGCTCCAGATGTCCTCGATCCGGTCCAGGTCGGCGCGGGCGCCAGCCCAGACCGGGAATCCCGGATGGACGGCCTTGAGGTTCATGGGCAGAGCGGCGCGCAGGTTGGCGAAGCCGGATTGGATCTCACCGGAGACCGATCGGCATCGCGTCCGATCGGCGGTCGCCGCAGGCAGCAGCCCGCGTTCGGGGAACAGTTCGTGGAGGTACTCGGCGATGGCGAGGGTGCTCCACACATCTATGTCCCCATGGGCGAGCCGGGGTACGAGGAGCGAGGGTGAGAGCATGAGCAGCTCGGCGCGGACCTCGGGATCCTGGCTGTCTATGACCTTGACGGTGAAGTCGAGACCGGAGCTTCGGCACAGCAACCAGCCGCGCAGAGACCAGGCTCCGTAGTTCCTGCTGTTGATGGTGAGGACAGCCGGTGGCACCGGCGGCTCCTTTCGGGCGTCGGAACGCATCACTCGGTACGGTTGTGGCGCGGCCGGACGCCGAGCTCGTCAGGGCTTCTTGTTACGCCTTCTTGCTTGTTACGACGCCTTCTTGGCGACGGTGGTGGTAGGAGCGGGCATGGACATCTCGGCCAGGCCCCTGAGGAACGAGTGCTGCGCCTCGAGCAGGCGCTCGGCGAAGGAGAACGTCGTGTCCACCGTCTCGGTCGGGGTCGGCAGCTGGTCGGCGAAGGGGATCTTGGCCGGATCGGGACGGAACGTGTCGAACGCCGACGACGTCGACTTCATCGCACCGAGCGTCCAGCCCTGCGTGGTCTCGATGGCCTTCAACATGCCGTCTTGAACCTTCTCGGTCATTTCAAGTGCATTCATGGTGTGCCTTTCTTGGGGTGGTCTCTTGGTTGACGCTGGGGTAGGGGGACGGGAAGGCTCGGCACTGGGTGTGCGGGCACGGCTCGTGGGTGAACCGGCCACCATGGACGGAGGGTGAGGTCGACCACTGGGCGAATCACTGGGGTTGGCGCTGGGGGGCACGGTTAGGCCGCCAGCACGTAGCGGCCCGGAGCGGGCTCGATGGCCGGATGTCGTTTGCTCCCGAGGCACGAAGGTGCCGGTCGCTCCTCACCGGAGCGCGGCAGGGCCCACTCGGCCCACGGTTCCCACCATGAGCCGGGCACGGATGCGGCCTCGGCCAACCACTGATCGGGGTCCGGTCCGGGAGCCGGCCCCAGAGAGACGCTCATCTTCGGGTTGCCGGGAGGATTGACCAGGCTTTGGATGTGCCCGGAACGGGACAGCGCGAATTGGCTGGAGCCACCCAGGAGCTGGGTGGTGGCGTAGCAGGCCTTCCAGTTGGTCAGATGGTCGGTGCGGGCGGCGACGACGAACGAGTCGCACGTGACCGCACTCAGATCCACCGGGCTTCCCAGCACCGAGAACGTGCCCTGAGCCAGCGAGTTGTTGGCGAACATGTCGAGGAAGTCGGCGTGGAGCCCTGCGGCCAACCGGGTGGGGTCGGCGTTCCACGAGAGCACGTCGAACGCGGGCGGGCGAGCACCCAGGAGGTTGGAGCCCACCCAGTAGTTCCAGATGAGGTCGTTGGGTCGCAGCATGCAGAAGAGAGCGGCGGACTCGTGGGCCGGCAGTAGGCCGCGACGGCGAGCCTGCTTGAGGGTGTTGGCGATGATCGGCTGACTTCCGAACAGGCCGATCATGGTGGGGACGGAGAAGTCGAGCAGGGTGACGGCGAAGGTGGCTGCGTTGATGAGCGATTCCTGGGTAGCGGCCAGATGACCGAGGAGCCCGGCAGTGGTGATGCCCCCGGCACACAGGGCCACCGTGTTGACTGTGGGAGACCCCGTGATCTCGGTCACGGCGTGGAGTGCCTCTTTGACCCCGGCCACGTACGTGTCGAGGTTCCAGTCGCGGTGCTCGACCGTGGGATTGCGCCAACTCACCAGGAACATCTGCAAGCCCTGTCGAACGGCGTACTCGACGAAGCTGCGACCGGGAGCGAGGTCCATGAAGTAGTACTTGTTGATCTGGGGCGGCACCAGGACCATGGGCGTGGTGCGGACCGCACCGGTCATCGGGGCGTACTGCAGCAGTTCGCACACGTCGTTCCGGAAGACGACCGAGCCAGGGGTGACGGCCAGGTTCCGTCCCACCTGGAAGGCGTCCGGATCGGCCGTCCGGGGCATGCCATGGTTGGTGCGGATGTCGCGACCGATGTTGGCCACTCCGGCCGCGATGCTCTTACCACCGCTCTCGTAGGCCCGGATCACGGCGTCCGGGTTGAGCGGCAACAGGTTGGTGGGAGCCAGGGTCGACGTCAGCAGCGACGCAGCCAGGCGGCCCCGTTCGCCGGTGCGCCAGTCGAGGTGGGCGTCCTCGACCAGGTCGAGGGTCGTCTTGGACCAGGCCAGATAGCTCTGGCCGATACGTCGGAAGGCTGGGTTCTCGGTCCAGGCCCGGTTGGCGAAGCGGCGGTCGGATGGCTCGGGGGCGATGGTGGACTTGCCGAGGGCGATCTTGGACAGCTCCAGGCCGAGACCGGCCATCCGGCGGGGGAGTGCGTTGGTGCCGGTCTTGGCGGCCACCCGGACGAGCGAGTCGGCTAGGCCGAGGCGATCGAGCCGCCCGAGCAGCCGGCCCGTGATGACCCCCGGACCTTGCCGAACGAGTGACGTGTTGCCGCCCATGAGAACCTGTGCCTTCGTTGGAACAGCGGAGCTTTCGGACTGAGTGCGAATCAGCTTTCGGAAATCGGCCGGTGAGGCCTGCTCCCATTGAACCCGACGCGCATGTCCATTGGTGAAACGGAATGTTTCCATTGGATAAAGCGAACGCGACAAGACGTCACATGGCCAGCTCAAGTACACGAAACCGCGTCAGGTGGCGTGTGACCGCTGTGCGAAACACGATGCTTCACACGAGGACATCCTGCCGAAACATGGGCTTCGTAGAGTCGCGGAATGGCCACTCCTCGATCTCTGGGCATCGAGGAAGAGCTACAGGTCGTCGACGGCGAGACGTTCCGGTTGGCCTACCGGGCGCCCCAGCTCCTCAATCGGTTGCCCGACAAGGGCTATTCCGCCGAGCTGCAGCGGAGCACGGTCGAGACCAACACGGCAGTGTGCAATACGCTCGATGGCCTCTCCCAGGAGGTGCAAGGGCTCCGGAAGGATCTGGTGGCGGCGGCCGCCCACCAGGGCCTGGCCGTGGCCGCGGCAGGCACCGCGCCGCTCTCCCACAGCGCCGATCTCGAGCTGACCGCACTCGGCCGGTACGGTCGCATGCAACAGGACTACCGCCTCCTCGTCGACCAGCACCTGGTCTGCGGTCTCCAGGTACACGTCGATGTGGACGACGCCGATCTGGCCGTTCGCCTCATTCCTCGGGTGGAGAGCGCGCTACCCACGTTGTTGGCCCTGTCCACCAGCTCGCCCTACTTCGAGGGCCAGGACACGGGCTACTCCAGCGTGCGCACGGTGATCTGGCAGCGGTGGCCCACGGCCGGGCGTACCCCCCGGTTGGACTCCTACGCCGAGTACCAGGGGCTGATGGACCAGCTCATCGAATCGGGCGTGATCTCCGACTCCAAGATGGCCTACTTCGACGTCCGGCCGTCGTCGCACCTACCCACGCTCGAGCTGCGCGCCTGCGATTCGTGCCCGCTGGTCGACGACGCCATCCTCATCGCAGGGCTGTTCCGGGCCCTGGTGGAACGGGCCGTCCACGAGGAGTCCCGCGGTATGCAGCGGCCGGCCCGACCCGATCCGCTGTACCGGGCGGCCATGTGGCGCGCAGCGCGCAGCGGCCTCTCGGACACCCTCATCGATCAAGGGGCCGAAGCGGCGGCGCTCCCGGCCACCGAGGTGGTGGGCCACCTGGTCGACGGCCTCCGACCCGAGCTCGAGGAGTCGGGCGACTGGGAGGTGATCTCGGAGCTCACCGCCGCCGCGATGGCCCGGGGGACCTCGAGCGAGCGCCAACGGGCCCGGTACGCCGAGCGGGGAAGGGTGGCCGACGTCGTTCGCCTCCTGGTGGCCGAGACCGAGGGGCGGGCCGAAGTGCCCCGGTTGAGGACACGCTGGTCGGCCAGTTACTCGGCGCCCGCCGTGGATGAGGCGGTGCATCCGACGGGGGTTCCGTACTCTGTGTACCGGCCCGTCTTCGAGGTGCTGAAGCGCTTCGACCCGGCAGAGATCGCCGTGCGGTCCCGGCGCGCCGGCGACCAGGGGCTCACCTTCGGCGTCGACGGGGAACAGCGACCCTTCCCCGTCGATCTCGTGCCTCGGGTGATCCCGGCCCATGAGTGGGCCGTGCTGGCGGCGGGGCTCACCCAGCGGGCGAGGGCCATCGAGGCGTACCTACGCGACGTGTACGGGCCGGCCGAGATCGTCCGGGACGGGGTGATGTCCTCAGAAGTGGTCGCTGGGTGCGATGGCTGGCGCCCGGAGGGGCAGTGGCTGCCCGCCGGATCGGTTCGTGCGCCGGTCATCGGTTTCGATCTGGTGCGCGACAGCATCCGCGGCTGGCGCGTGCTGGAGGACAACGCCCGGGTCCCCTCGGGGGTCGGCTATGCCATCGCCATACGCCGGCTGATGCACGAGTCGATGTCGGAGCTGTTCGAGGGGGTGCCGATGCGGAGCGCGGAGGGCGCTCTGGACCTGATCGGGCGGACCCTGCGGGCGTGCACCGACGTGAGCGATCCCACCGTCGTCCTCCTGTCCGAGGGTGCCGACAACTCCGGGTGGTTCGAGCACCGCCTGATCGCCGACGAAGTGGGGCTGCTACTGGCCCAGCCCAGCGAGGTGGAGATCCACGGCGACCGCGTGGTCATCGGGGGACGTCGGGTCGACGTCGTCTACCTCCGGCTCGGGTGCGAACTGATCGACCTGGTCGATGCGGCCGGCCGCCCGGTTGGCGCGCAGGTGCTCGACGTGGCGCGGCAGGGGAACGTGGTCGTGGTCAACGCCCCCGGCAACGGCATCGCCGACGACAAGGCCATGTACTGCTACGTCCCCGACCTGATCGCCTACTACCTCGGCGAGCGTCCGCTGCTGGCCCCGGTGCCCACCTATCGCTGTGCCAACGCCATCGAGCGCGACCTGGTGCTCGATCGCCTCGATGAACTGGTCACCAAGCCCGTGGGTGGGTATGGGGGGAGCGGGGTCCTCATCGGTCCCGAGGCCAGCCGGTCGGACCTGGCCGGCCGAGCCCACGAGATCACCAGCGACCCCGCCGCGTGGGTGGCCCAGGAAGTGGTCGACCTCTCCACCCTTCCGAACCTGGTCGACGGCCGGTTGGTCCCCCGCCATGTCGACCTGCGGGCGTTCGTCTACCTGAGCGGACCCGGGGCCGGCCAGGCCGAGCTGGCCGGGCTGGCCCTGACCCGGGTGGCCCCGGCCGGAAGCATGGTGGTGAACTCCTCGCAGGGCGGTGGAGCCAAGGACACCTGGGTTCTCCTCGACCAGGACCGGAGCGAAGGGAGCGAGCATGTGCGGCCTCGCCGGTGAGGTCCGCTTCGATGGACGGCCGGCCGACCTGGCGGCGCTGGATCGCAGTTGCGCGGTCATGGCCTGTCGCGGTCCCGACGGATCGGGGGTCTGGGAGCAGGGTCCGGTGGCGCTGGGCCATCGCCGGCTGTCGATCATCGACCTGTCGGCCAACGGCGCCCAGCCCATGGTCGACCCGGCCACCGGTGTGTCGATCGTCTTCAACGGCTGCATCTACAACTACAAGCAGCTCCGGTCGGAGCTGATCACCCTGGGTCATTCCTTCTTCTCACACTCCGACACCGAAGTGGTGGCCAAGGCCTACGCCCAGTGGGGCATCGACTGCGTCTCCCATTTCCACGGCATGTTCGCCTTTGCCATCGTCGAGCACGACAGCGGTCGGCTGGTGCTCGGACGCGACCGCCTCGGCATCAAGCCGTTGTACGTCACCCGATCTGCCGACCGGATCCGCTTCGCCTCGTCAATGCCGGCGTTGCTGGCCGGCGGAGGGGTCGACACGTCGATCGACCGCACCGCCCTGGCCTATTACATGACCTTCCACTCCGTGGTCCCGGCCCCCAACACCATCCTCAACGGTGTCCAAAAGCTCCCTCCGGCCACGGTCCGGGTGGTCGAGGCCGACGGTCGAACCCGGGACACCCACTACTGGGACCCGTCGTTCTCCCGCGACGGCACTCGACGCGACCTGTCCGCCGAGGACTGGGAGGACCTGCTCATCGACGCCCTCAGGGTGGCGGTCAAGCGCCGGCAAGTGGCCGACGTCCCGGTCGGTGTCCTGCTGTCCGGCGGCATCGACTCGAGCTTGGTGGTCGCCCTTCTGGCCGAGGCCGGTCAGGAGGATCTCACCACCTTCAGCGTCGGGTTCGAGGACGCCGGGGGCGAGTCGGGCAACGAGTTCAAGTACTCGGACCTGGTCGCCCGCCACTTCGGCACCCGTCACCATCGCATCGAGATCGACAGCTCACGCCTGCTCCCGGCCATCGACGGCGCCGTGGGGGCGATGAGCGAGCCCATGGTCAGCCATGATTGCGTCGCCTTCTACCTACTGAGTGAAGAGGTGTCCCGGCACGTGAAGGTGGTCCAGTCCGGGCAGGGGGCCGACGAGGTGCTGGGCGGCTACGACTGGTACCCACCTCTGGCCGGCGTCGAGCGGGACCATGCCGTCGAGGCCTACTCGTCGGTGTTCTTCGATCGGCGGTTCTCCGAGCTCAACCACGTGCTGGCCGACGACTGGCTCCTGGCCGACGACGTGGCCACCTCGTTCATCCGGGCCCAGTTCGGTCGTCCCGGAGCGGAGACTGCCGTCGACGCCGCCCTCCGGAACGACACGACGATCATGCTGGTCGATGATCCGGTGAAGCGGGTCGACAACATGACCATGGCCTGGGGGCTGGAGGCCCGGGTTCCCTTCCTCGACCATGAGCTGGTGGAGCTGGCCGGACACATCCCTCCCGCCCTGAAACTGGCCAACGGAGGCAAGGGCGTGCTCAAAGGGGCCAGCCGGGGCATCGTGCCCGACGCGGTCATCGACCGGACGAAGGGCTACTTTCCCGTTCCCGCCATCCGCCAGCTCGAGGGTCCCTACCTCGAGCGGGTGCGTGCCGCTCTCACCGACCCCGTGGCCCGGGCTCGGGGGCTGTTCCGGCCTGCGGCGGTCGAGGCCATGCTGGCCGCCCCCAACGAGACCCGGACGACCCTCGGGTCCAACGCCCTCTGGCAACTGGGGTTGATCGAGATGTGGTTGCAAGCCATGGGCATCACCGCGGCGTGACGGGCCCCGAGTGCGGTGCGGCGATGCCCGTCGATGCGTCGATGCCGGCAGGTGCCGCGATGCCTGCAGACGTGAAGGACCTGATCGACGAGATGGTCAGCGCCTGGGGGTGTTGGGCCCCTTCCGTCGACCCCGAGGCCCGTCGGGTGGCGTACGTGAGCGATCGCCGAGGTACGCCTGAGCTCTGGGTGGGGACCGTCGACGGCAGCGGCCGGGCTGAAGTCGTGCCCGTGTCGCACGACCCGGTACTGGCCGTGCGCTGGTCGCCCGACGGGGAGTGGCTGGCCTGCTCGGTGGCGACGGGCGGGGGCGTGCGCTCCGAGGTGTGGGTGTTGCGACCCGATGGCTCCGACCGGCGTCGCCTGGCCGGGTCACCCGAGCACGCCGTGCTCGGATCCTGGGCTCGTCGCGGTCATCGGCTGGCGGTCACCGTCCGCGACGACCAGGCGGGGACGAATCGATCCTTGCTCTTCGATCCGACTGCCGGTTCCGGAGAAGAGATCGTGGCCGGGAGCCTGGTCGAGGTGTTGGACCTCTCGGCCGACGAGCGGTTCGCCCTCGTACGGGACGGGACGCGTGGCGCCCATGTGTGCGAGCTCTTGGACCGTAACAGCGGCACCGTCCACGAGGTGCTTCCCCATCCCGGCACCGGGTCGACCGACCGCGGGCTCCTCCGGCCGCCCCCCTCCGGTGAGGCCGCCGCCCTCATTGCCTATGTGGTGACCGACGCCGGCCAGGCCTGGCCCGCGCTGGTGGCGGTCCCGGTGGGCGCGGACGGCGGCCGGGCCGAGGCCGGCGCCGTGGCCCACCGCGATGGCGCCGAGCTCGAGCTGGTCGATGCGGACGACGAGGGCACCCGGATGCTGCTGGCCTGGAACGTCGAGGGACGAACCGAGTTGGAAGTGCTCGACACGACCACGGGCACCCGGCGAGGGTTCGATGATCTCCCCGGGTTGGTGGTCACCGGCGTGGCCATGGCCCGCCACGGCGGTCGTGCCGTTCTCGCCGTCGAGGATCCGTCATCCCCCTCGAGGCTCTGGGAGCTCGACCTCGACAGTGGCCGCTGGCGGCCGCTGTCGCCCGGCGGCCCTGGCCACCACCGCTGCGTGGTGCCCACCCTCGAGCGGCTCGAGTCCCACGACGGCCTGGTCATCACCGGATGGCTCTACCGTCCTAGGGACCGTCCATCCGCCCGCCCGCTCGACGGGGCCGGCCGCTCGCTCGACGCTACGGGCCGCCCGCTCGACCGTTCAGCCGGGGTCACCGACCGTCCGCCAGGCCGTCCATCCGGCGCCACCCCGGGGCCGGCGGTGGTGAGCATTCACGGCGGTCCCGAAAGTCAGGAACGGCCGGTGTTCAATCCCCAGCACCAGGTGCTCGTGGCCGCCGGCATCGTGGTGTTCGCGCCGAACATCCGGGGCTCATCGGGTTTCGGCCGGGCATTTGTGCACGCCGACGATCGGTTCGGGCGGCTGGATGCCATCGCCGACGTCGCCGCCTGTGCGTCCTGGTTGGTGGACCAAGGCCTTGCCGACCCCCATCGGGTGGCCGTGAGCGGCCGCTCTTATGGCGGGTACGTGACGCTGATGTGCCTGACGCTCTATCCGGAGCTGTTCACCGCCGGCGTGGACATCTGCGGGATGTCCGACCTCACCACCTTCTTCCGCGATAGCGAGCCCTGGATCGCCGAGGCGGCGGTTACCAAGTACGGCGACCGCCAGCACGACGCGATGCTGCTGGCCAACCTGTCGCCCCTGCGACATGTCGACCGGATCCAGGTCCCATTGTTGGTCGTCCACGGTGAGCTGGACACGAACGTCCCCGTCACCGAGGCGCGCCAGGTCGTCGCCGCCCTCGAAGGATTGCAGCGTGATGTCGAGTACCTCGAAATGGTCGGAGAGGGCCACGAGTACCGGCGGGTCTCATCTCGTCGTCTCTTGCTCCAGGCCGTGACCCGCTTTCTGACCCGCACGCTCATAGCCCACCGGACACCCCAGGGCGCTAGTGGACCTGTTGTTCAGGCGTGAGTCGACGCTGCGACTGACCGACCAGCCATGAGAACAGCCGACGCTGTTGGGCCTGGTCGGATATTTGCTCAGGGTGCCACTGCACCCCGATGATCCTGGATCGCTGGTCTTCGACTGCCTCGATGGTCCCGTCTTCGGCCCAGGCCACGGCCCGGAGGCCGTCGCCCACGATGTCCACGGCCTGATGATGGAGCGAATTCACCCGCAGCTCGTCCGCACCGAGAACGTATCGGAGCTCGCTGTCGGGATCGATGCGGACGGCATGGACCAGCTCGTGCGGCCGATCGATCACCAGATGGGGCTCTTTTGTCACCGTAGGAAGATGTTGTACCAGCGTGCCACCTCTGGCCACGTTCACGATCTGGATGCCGCGGCAGATGGCCAGAACGGGGATGCCGGCCGCCGTCGCCTCCGCGACCAAGTCGACCTCTGCGCGATCACGGTCGACGTCGATGCCGGCAGACTCTGGTGCCTGGACGGCGCCGTAGCGGGCCGGCTCCACATCCCCGCCGCCGGTGAACAGCAGGCCGTCTGCTCGGGAGAGCATGGCCGACGACCCGGGCCGACCGATGAGTTGGAACGAGACGCCACGTGCCTCGGCGATCCTGTCGCCGTAGTCACGCTGCGTCCCGTCGATCACTCGCCCATTGGCGGTGATGCGCCCCACGCTGATGGCGATGAATCGGGTTTCATCGCCATCAGAAGAACCACTCATTGGTTGGCCCGGGTCGAAAGGGTGTGGACGTTCGGTGCTCACGCCCCCTCAGGCGGCGCTGTCCACTTCATCGTCAGGATGACGGCTCGGCTCAGCCGAGAACCGATCCGCCGGGGCCTCGTCGAGCTGGGCCATGAGCGCCCGGGTGGCCCGGGCCGCGCCGTCGGTGTCGAACGCACCTTGAAGGCTGAATCTGGTCATCACGGGCGGACTCTCCTTTGCTTTGGCCTGGGGATGGATGCCCACCTACCGTTCTAACCGGGGGATGTTTCGTGCCGGTAACGGGAAGGTAAATGCTCGCCGATCTTTGTTGGCGCACGGTGGACTCAGTCCTTCCCGGCGGGGCCAGGGCGAGCTCGTTCGTCCGTGGGTGGGAGACGGACTGCTCAGGGGCTCGACTACCTCAACGTGAAGGGTGCATCCTGGCGCCGAACATCACGGGTGGGCCCAGGTCGTTCCTCCGCCCTCGGCGGGACGTGGTCCGATCGGTGCTTTGCGGCGCGCCTGTACCAGCGCGTGCTCTCTCAACGGGCATCGAAGCCATGGAGCAGCTCGGTCATGTTGCCCGAATAGAAGAGCGTTTGGTCATCGTGACTGGTGCTGGTCAATGTCTCTTCAAACTTGGCCAGGGGGTCTCGACCCCCTTCTGGGTGCGGATAATCGGTCGAGAACATGAAGAGCTCCCCACCGGCCTGCTCGATCATCCAGCCGACAGGTTCGCCCGGGTATGGGGTGAACTTGAGGTGGCGACGAACGTAGTCCGAGGGTTTGCACTCCAAGTTGCGCAGCGGCTCTTCGGTCCGTCGGAACGCACGCTGGCCGTAGTCCAGTTGGCGCAACCAGGACACCACCCAACCCGCGCCCTGCTCGATGCAAGCCCCACGGAGCTTCGGGAACCGGTCGAAGAGCCCGTCGTAGATGAGGGCGCCCAAGAAGACTTCCGGCGAGTGGGGGATGGCCAGGTAGTCCTTGGAGCGGACGTTCTCTCCGCCTCCCAGGTGGTCAGTGACCGGCATGCCGTTGTTATGAAACGCCGGGTCGAGCAACCGCCCACCGCCGCCCACGTGGAGAACGAAAGGCACGTTCGCGTCGCTGAGGGTTTGCCAGAACGAGTCAAGGTCGGGATGAGTGGGTGCGCGGGTACCCGCTGCCGTCGACGGCACGAGGATGGCGCCACAACCCAGCTCGATGGCCTCGGTAGCAAGCTCCACGGCGCGACCTGGATCGTCGAGTGGCACGGAGCCCACCGCGACCAGTCGCTCGTCGGCAGCGCAAAAATTCGCCATGGCGCGGTTCTGCGCCTGACTGCCGGCGTATCGCAGATCAAGATCCGCTCCCTTGTACATGACGGAAGCAAACGTGGCGAACACCAGTTGTCGGCGGAAGCCCAGGAGATCGAGTACCTGCGTACGCTCCTCAGGGGAGAAGGCCCCCATGGCCATCCAACCCTTGTCTTCCATCAGGCGATCGACAGCGGTCTCCGCCGCGGCGAGATCGGTCTGACGAGCATGAGCTCTGACCTGTGCCTTGTGGAGCACGGGCTTGAGCGCCTCTACTTCCAGATCCCGCAGCCGTCCACGGAAAGCGGGCTCGACGAAGTCGTCGAGAAAGCCCGGCAATTCCATCAGGTGACTGTCTGCGTCGAGGATCTCTCGCGTGCCTGCGTAGGTCATCATGCCTCTTTCGTCCTGTCGCCGACGCCCTCGCTAATAGTGACATAATGTCATATGACACCGAAGCGGGCAACCAATTCACACTCGCTGACGAGCGGGCCTTCCGTTGATTCCGGCGACGACGGAGCAGTTCAAGGAGCGAGGCTGCGGCGAGCCGATCGACGGAGCGCCCTGCTCGACGCGACGATCGAAATCGCCATCGAGTACGGGACCGAGGCGGTCACTATGGAGACCGTCGCTTCGCGCGCCCGAGTGAGTCGTCCTCTCGTCTACAAGCATTTCGCCAACGCCGCAGAGATGCTGGCCGCGGCATATCGGCGCGAGGCATCGTCACTCGACGATGAGATCGTGGCCGTGGTCAGCCAGGCTCGCGGGCAAGGCGGCCTGGAGGGCACGATCCGCAGCCTGGTTTGCGCCGTCATCGACGGTGCTGAGTCGCGGGGCGCGGTGCTGACCCAGTTCATCCGTGCTGGTGGGCGCGACACCGAGGCTCGCCGCGAGCAGCGGGCCCGTGATCGACGCACGGTGCGGTACTTCACGAAGCTGGCCATGCAGGAATTCGACATTGGCGAAAGGGAGGCGCAGGCAGCCACGCGGGTATTGCTCACCGGCATCGATTCTCTCTTGCATCAGTGGCGCGAACGGCCCACCCGCGACCAGCGCAAGTTTCTCGAGGAGCTTTACGTGGGGCTAGTGCTCGGTGGGCTCCGACAGCTGGCCCAGAATCGGCTTGACCGATGAGGTCTGAGCGATAGGTCGTTCCGACATGAGCTGCCATGGCCCGAGGCGGCGCCGACAAATCGATCGTCTAGTGGTTGGCGGGCTTCGATTCCACCATGCGTGCGCGCATGGGCTTCCCTTTCGGCCAGAAGTAAGTTACAGTTTGTCACGAATCGGACCTCTGGACCCTGCGACTCATGTGGTTTGGGACCGGCAAATTGCAAAGGTTCGACCAGTTTGCACAAGCCAGTAGGTGCGAGCACAGGGGGGCAGTATGGGAGAGCGGATCGGTCGACGTTCGTTCATCGTGGGTGGCATGGCCGCGGTTGCCGGGGCGGCGCTCGGCGGCCCGGCGCTCGGCGAGGCCGGGGGTCTGATCCTCCCGGGGACCGCCGACGCCGCGTCAGCGCCGAGGTCCAACGGGCCAGGCCGCAACGGGATCTCAAAGGGCAGTCCGAAGCGGGGTGGCAGCTTGACCTACGGCACCGACTCCGAGGAGCAGGGTTTCGATCCGACCACTGCCGAATGGGATGAAAACGGCTACATGTATGGGCTCACCGTATTCGACCCCTTGACCGCGGTCACCACCAGCGGCCAGGTAGTGCCGTACTTGGCCCAATCGATCACACCAAACAGCGAGTACACGTCGTGGACCATCACCATGCGGCCGAACATCGACTTCCACGACGGCACCCCGTGTGACGGGGCCGCGTTGTACACGAACCTCCAGAAGCAGTCGACTTCGATCCTCACCGCGGCGGTGTTCTCCCAGTTCGTGGCGGGTATCTCTCAGACCGGCCCGCTGTCGGTCCGGGTGGATATGAGGGACCCATGGGTCACGTTTCCCTATTACACCTCGGCGGCTTCACAGGTGGGCTACATTGCTGCGCCCTCGATGCTCAACAACCCCGACGGAAACCTGCATCCGGTCGGTACCGGTCCGTTCGTATACGAGTCCTGGAACCCCAACGACCACTTCACCGCCACCCGCAACGCCAAATACTGGCGCAACGGCTATCCATTCCTGGATCGGATCACCTACAAGCCCATTGCTGACAGCGACGCCCGGTCGGAGGCCCTCCAGGCCGGCAACATCGACATGATGAACACCGATACGCCGCAGATCATCGTCCTGTACCGAGGGAAACAAGAATGGTCCTACGTTGATGACAGCGGTGCAATCGTCGGCGAACCCAACGTCAGTTGTATCCAGCTCAACTGCGGCGCGCCGCCCTTCAATGACAAGAACGCTCGGCTGGCCATGGCCAAGTCCTACTCCCAGGAACAAGAGGCTCGAATCATCGGGCTCGGCATCACCGAGCCGGTCAACAGCCCATTCGTGAAGGGCACGCCCTACTACAGCAATACCTCGTACCCCGGCTACGACCTCGCCGGCGCCAAAGCGGCCGTCAAGGCGTACGAGCGAACAGCGGGAAAGCCGCTCTCGTTCACCCTCGGCTATATACCCGATTCAACCGTGCAGCGGACCGCCCTCTACCTGCAGCAGCACTACCAGAACGCAGGGATGAAGGTCACGCTGTCGGTGATCGATCAGAACGCCCTCATCAGTGACGCTGTCGCCGGCAAGTACGAGGCGGTGACCTGGCGCCAGTTTGGCACGGTCAACCCCGACCTCAACTACGTGTTCTGGAGCGCCGACACCGTCAGCAACACCGGGATCTCGCTCAACATCGCCCGCAACAATGACCCCCGGATCCAGGCCGCTCTCACCACCGGTCGCCAGAGCACCGATGCCGCGGCCCGGATCAAGGCCTATCAGTCAATCGGCGAGTACCTCGCCCAGGACTTGCCCTACACCTGGCTGAGCCGGGCCGTCTGGGCCATTGTCGCCAATCCCAAGGTCGAGAATTTCAACAACCCAACTGCCCCGAACGGCAGCAACCTTATTGGGATGAGCAGTGGATCGACGTGGCCAACGCAGGTCTGGGTCAGCTGAGAATCGACAATGACGCCACCCATCGCCCTCCCTGCCCGTCGCCGTCGAGCGTGCCGTCTCTGGGATACGCGTATCCTCAGCCGCTGACAAGGGCCACGATCGTCATCTGACAAGACCCGCCTGATTCCTCCCGCTTGACATATGCCGATATCGGAATATGATTGTGCCATGGCACGAGCAGCGACGACGTCGGACGTCTTCAACGCGATCGCCGAGCAGCAGCGCCGGGAGATCCTGGTGCTGC
>DASXMT010000466.1:0-2667 GCA_036495505.1 Acidimicrobiales bacterium
AACGCCCGACCAGATGCGGGCCATCGAGGATGTGAAGGCGGACATGGAACGCCCCCTACCCATGGATCGGATGGTCTGTGGTGACGTCGGGTTCGGCAAGACCGAGGTGGCCATCCGCGCCGTGTTCAAGGCTGTCCAGGAGGGGACCCAGGCGGCCGTGCTGGTACCCACCACTCTCCTGGCCAGTCAGCACTACCAGACGTTCACCGAGCGCTACGCACCCTTCCCGGTGCGGGTCGAGCTGCTCAGCCGGTTCCTGACCAACGCCCAGGCCAAGAAGGTCGTCGACGGCCTGGCCGACGGGTCGGTGGACGTGGTCATCGGGACCCATCGCCTGCTGGCCGCAGACATCGCCTTCAAGAAGCTGGGCCTGTTGGTGGTGGACGAGGAGCAGCGCTTCGGGGTCTCCCACAAGGAGACGATCAAGGCCATGTCCGACGGGGTCGACGTGCTCACCCTGACGGCCAGCCCCATCCCCCGGACCCTGGAGATGGCCCTGACCGGTATCCGGGACCTGTCCATGGTCAACACGCCCCCGGCCGCCCGGCGACCGATCCTCACCCACGTGGGCGAATTCGAGTCGGCCGCCGCCTCCGAGGCCATTCGGCGCGAGCTCCTGCGGGAGGGCCAGGTCTTCTACGTCCACAACCGGGTCCAGAGCATCGACGCCGTGGCCGAGCAGGTCCGTCGGCTGGCCCCCGAGGCGCGGGTGGCAGTGGCCCACGGCCAGATGGATGAAGGCTCCCTCGAGCAGGTGGTCATGGAGTTCTGGGAGGGCAAGCACGACGTGCTGGTGTGCACCACCATCATCGAGTCGGGCATCGACATGCCCTCGGTGAACACCCTGGTGGTGGACCGGGCCGACCTGTTGGGCCTGGGCCAGCTCCACCAGCTGCGAGGCAGGGTGGGCCGGGCCGGCCAGCGGGCGTATGCGTACCTGTTCCATCCTGCCGACCGGGTCCTGACCGAGCAGGCCTACGAGCGCCTCCGGACCATCGGCGACCACACCGAGCTGGGGTCGGGCTTCAAGATCGCCTTGCGCGACCTGCAGATCCGCGGGGCGGGCAACCTGTTGGGCCGAGACCAGTCGGGCCATATCGCCGCCGTCGGGTACGACCTCTACGTCCAGATGGTGTCCGAGGCGGTGGCCGAGCTGAAGGGCGAGGCCCGCCCCGCTCAGGTCGACCTGTCCATCGATCTCCCCGACGCCGCCCACCTGCCTCCGACCTACGTCGAAGCCGAGGACGTCAGGCTCGAGGCGTACCGGCGGCTGACCGGTGTCCGCACGGTGGCCGAGGTCGAGGACGTACGTACCGAGTGGGAGGACCGGTTCGGGCCGCTCCCCCCGGCGGCGGTGGCGCTGCTCGACGTGGCCCTCCTGCGAGTGGAGTGCATCCGATTGGGTATCACCGACGTGGCCGTGACCGCCCCGCGCGGGGGTTCGGGGATCGGCGGCCCAGGCGGCGGGCGAGCCACAGCCAAGCTGTCCCCGGTGTCACTGGCCGCCTCGGCGGAGATCCGGCTCCGCCGCCTGGCTCCCGGGGGCAGCTGGCACGCGGATCTCCGGCGCCTGCTGGTTCCCGTGGCCGCCGAAGGGCCCGAGCGGCGCTACGCGCCGGTCCTGGTGGAGCTGTTGCGGTCGCTCATCCCTCCGCCGGCCGAGGGGGCGGGAGCGGTGGCCGCCACGGCGGGAGGCGATCTCCCTGCCTCCGGCGCCAACCGGTAGCATCGCCCCTCGTGAAGCGCCTCGTCTCCGTCATTTCCGTGCTCGTACTGCTGGTCGTGGCCGGCGGCTTGGCCTCGGCGTGCCAGGCGTCGCCGACGGCCGGTTCGGTCAATGGTGCGACGATCCCGATGGCAACGCTCAACAACGAGTTGCGCGCCTATGAGACCACCCAGGCGGGGGCGTGCCTGTTGACCATCGAATCGGCGGGCAGCGCCGTACAGGTTCAGGGTCAAGGGGGCGATGGGACCTTTGACACGACCTTCGTCGACGGCATCTTGCATCAGAGCGTGAGCAACCTCATCTACGAGCAGTACGCCGCGGCGAAGAACGTCCAGCTGACGTCGGCTGAGCTGACTTCGGCCAAGTCGGAGGTGGAATCGTTCCTGGACGGATCGATCTCCACTCAGCTGTCGCAGGCCAACGCAGAGGGACAGCAATCCTTCTGCCAGTTGGCGAACGGGCAGGCCGTCTCCGGCGCCCAGGTGCTGGCCGGACTACCGGCGTCGCTGCGCAACTCGCAGATCGCGTCGCAGGCCATTGAGGACAAGTTGCTGGCTCGTGGCTTCCATGTCACCGCAGCAGATATCTATGCCTACTACCTGAAAAATCCGACCCAGTTCAAGGGGGCTTGCGTCAGCGCCATCGAGTCCGACTCCCAGGCGCATGCCAATGCGTTGATTGCCCAGATCAACGGAGGGTCCTCGTTCGCCTCGGTAGCCAAGGCCAACTCGCTCGATCAGAACTCGGCGTCCAACGGCGGCGCGTTGGGATGCAACTTCACGGTGGCCTCGGTGGAACAGGAGCTGCAGGTTCCCTCGCTCACCGTGGGCGCACTGGTGGGGCCGGTACAACAAGCGTCCTCGGGCGCCTGGATCATCTTCGAGGTGACCGGCGAGGTCAGCCAGTCCCTGGCCGCGGCCACGCCCACCATTCGCCAGGAC
>DASXMT010000467.1:0-5009 GCA_036495505.1 Acidimicrobiales bacterium
GTCTTTAGCCCGATGTCAACGCCCGAAGTCGCCCTTTTGGCCAACCGGGCTCGTGGATCTCGCATCGGCTCCTACGTCGCGCTGACCAAGCCGCGCATCATCGAGTTGCTGCTGGTCACCACGCTGCCCACCATGATCGTGGCGAAGCGCGGCTTCCCGTCGGTCTGGCTCATGGTGGCCACCCTGGTCGGCGGAGCCCTGGCGGCCGGTGGGGCCAACGCCATCAACATGGTGGTCGACCGGGACATCGACTCGGTCATGCACCGGACCCGCCAGCGTCCCCTGGTCACGGGGGCCATGACCCCCCGAGCCGCGCTGGTCTTCGCCATCACCCTGGAAGTTGCCGCCTTTGTGGAGCTGTGGTTGGCCGTCAACCTGCTCTCGGCCGTGCTGGCCGTGTCGGCCACGTTGTTCTATGTATTCGTGTACACCCTCTGGCTGAAGCGGACCTCGAGCCAGAACATCGTCATCGGCGGAGCGGCGGGCGCCGTCCCCGTGCTGGTGGGTTGGGCCGCGGTCACCGACAGCCTGTCGTGGACGCCGGTGGTCATGTTCGCCATCATCTTCATCTGGACGCCCCCTCACTTCTGGTCGCTGGCCGTGAAGTACAAGGACGACTACGAAGCGGCCAACGTGCCCATGCTCCCGGTGGTGTCGACCTTCACCCGGACCGCACGGCAGATCTTCTTCTACACCGTGTTGTTGGTGGCCACCACGCTCGTCCTTGCCAGCGTGGGTCACCTCGGCTGGCTGTACGTGGTGTCCGCCGTCGGGCTGGGTGCCGTGTTCCTGCTCATGGCCGCGGGCCTGTGGCGGCGGGCTACGCCCAAGGAGGCCATGCGGTTGTTCAGCTATTCGATCACGTACCTCACCCTGCTGTTCGTGGTGATGGCCGTGGACGTCTTCGTCCAGCACCGATGAGCGACGTGGTCGACGCTTCTCCTTCCGAGGCAGCGACCCCACAGCCGGGCCCGGACACCCGACCTCCGGGCGGCGGCTCACCGCCGGGAGGTGACGGCACGACTCCCCCGTCCGACGCTCGGCCCCGGAGCCCGCGGCGCCTCCGGTCCCTGATCGTCGGCGTGGTCATTGCCGGTCTCCTCGCCGTCTTTCTCTTTGTGATCCTTCGCCCCGAGAGCAACCAGGCCAATCCTGCGCTGGGCGTGGGCGACACGGCGCCCACCTTCTCCCTTCCCCGCCTGGGTGGTGGGCCGCCGGTGAACCTGGACGCCCTCGGCGTGGACCGGCACAAGCCGGTCATCCTCAACTTCTTCGCCTCGTGGTGCATCCCCTGTCAGGAGGAGACGCCGATGCTGGGGCAGGCGGCCACCGCGGCCAAAGCGGCTGGGTCACCGGTGCAGTTCATCGGCGTCGACGTGAACGACCCCTCGAGCAATGCCCTGACCTTCGTCCGCCAGTCCGGGGTCACCTATCCGGTGGGGTCCGACCTGACCCTGAAGGTGACCTCGGTCGACTATGCGCTGAACGCCCAGCCCAACACGTTCTTCATCGACGGTTCGGGGAAGATCATCGGTCAACATCAGGGAGCCCTCACCAAGGCCGAGCTGGCCCAGTGGATGAAGCGTCTGACCGGCGGGGGTTGAGTCGGCAGTTCTGACCAGCGGAGGCTGGCGGAGGCGATCACCGGGGGCGGTCGGCGGCGGCCCCCGTCAGCGGGGATGTCGACGGGATACCTACTCCCAGTGGAAGGTGAGTGACGCCACCACCGGCGCCCCCACGGCCCAGAGGGCCAGCACCAGCCAGTCCTCAGCGGACACGCTCACCCCGGCGCCCAATGAGCGGTGCAGGGCATCGGCCAACGCGGCAGCGGGCAGGACCTTGGCCACGTCGGCCAGCCAGCCCGGGAGCTTGGACAGCGGGATCAACATGCCGCCCAGCAGCAAGAGCACCACGAAGAGGCTGTTGACCACGGCCAGGTTGACCAGTGGCTTGAGCGACCCGGCCAGGAACAAGCCCACCCCACCGAAGGCGACGGTGCCGAGCACCATCACGGCGAGGGCCACGCCGGCGGAGCTCCAGCCACCGTTCGGGCTCCAGCCCAGGGCCCAGCCCACGAGGACGAGCACCACCACCTGCACCAGCTCCACCCCGATGACGCTGATGATCTTGGCCCCCAGCAGCCGGGGCCGGCCCAGGGGGGTGGCGGCCAGGCGCTTGAGGACGCCATATCCCCGGTCGAAGCCGGTGCCGATGCCGAGGGCGACCATCGCGGTGGACATGACGGCCAGGGCCAGGATCCCCGGAACCAGGAAATTAACGGGGTGCTTGGTACCGGTGGGGAGCACGTGCACGCCCGAGAAGAACAAGAGGAACAAGACGGGGATGCCCAAGGTGAGGAACAGGGTCTCGCCGTTGGTCATGATCATGAAGACCTCGGCCCGGAGCTGGGCGGCCAGCACTCTCATGTTCGTGTTCGTCGGGCGCGCCGACCCTGCCGGCCGCGGGGCGCGGCCTCGGATGGTGGCGGCGCGTCAGCCGGTCCAGAGGAGCCGGTGATGGCCAGGTAGGCCTCCTCCAACGAGGAGCCGGTTCGTAGGTCGCCCAACGTCAGGTCCCGCTCGGCCAACCAGCGGGCCACGACGGCCACGGCCTCGGGTGTGGTGCCGTTCGCACCCAGACGGAGCCGGTAGCTCCCCGGACGCTCCTCGTCGACGGTGGCCCCCTCGCCCACCGCGGCGGCCAGGGCTCCGGTATCGAGCCCGGGATCAGTGGTGAAGCGGATGGAGCCGTCGGCCGATCCGGCGGCCAGCTTGGCCGGGGAGTCTTCGGCCAGCTTCCGGCCATGGTCGATGATGACGACGCGATCGGCCAACCGTTCGGCCTCGGTCAGCTCGTGGGTGGTGAGGATGACTGAGATCCCCCGGTCAGCAAGACCGGCGATCACCGCCCGCACGGCCAGCCGGCCCTCGGGGTCGACGCCGGCGGTGGGCTCGTCGAGGAACACCACCGAGGGCTTGCCCACCAGGGCCAGGGCCAGCGACAGGCGCTGCTGCTCGCCGCCGGACAGCCGCCGCCAGGGCGTCTTGCGCACGGCTCGCAGCCCGACCAGGTCGACGAGCTCGTCGGGGTCCTCGGGGTCGTCGTAGTAGCGAGAGAAGAGGTCGAGCACCTGGGCGGAGCCGAGCATGGGGTAGATGCCCCCGCGCTGGAGCATCACGCCCATGCGACGGACCAGGGCGGCGTGGTCCTTTTGGGGGTCGAGGCCGAGGACCCGCACGGAACCGGCGGTCGGACGCCGGTAGCCCTCGAGCGTCTCGACGGTGCTCGTCTTGCCTGCACCGTTCGGACCGAGCAGGGCCACGATCTCACCGGCGTGGGCGGTGAACGACAGGTGGTCGACCGCGAGCGTGTCGCCGTAGCGGACGACCAGCTCCTGGCAGACCACGGCGGCGGGAAGCGGTGCGGTCGGCGATCCCGGCGAGTCGATGGCGTGCTCCACGGGCGCTCACGCTACCGTTGTCGCCGACATGATCGATATCCGGCTGGTTAGGGAAGATGCGGACGCGGTGAAGGCCGCGCTGGCCCGCCGCGGGGTGGACGCAGCCGAAGTCGATCGCCTGGTCTCCCTCGACGCCGAGGCCCGGGCCGCCGTCGGCCATCGAGACGAGCTGCGGGCCCGGGTGAAGGCCATCTCCAAGCAGGTGGGCGAGGCCCGCAAGGCGAAGGACACCGATCGGGCCGAGTCGCTCATGGCTGAGAGCCGCCAGATCGGCCCGGAGGAGCGTGATGCCGGCGACGTGGCCGAGGCCAGCCAGGAGGCGGTGCACCAGGCGCTGCTGATCCTGCCCAACCTGCCGGCCGAGGACGCCCCCGACGGCGGCGGCCCCGAGGACAACGTGACCATCCGATCGTGGCCGGATGTTGCGCCGACCTACACCGAGGCCCAGCGGGTGCCCCACTGGGAGGTCGGGGCCACGCTCGGCATCTTGGACATGGAGCGGGGGGCCAAGCTGTCGGGGTCGATGTTCCCGTTGTACCGGGGCTTCGGTGCCCGGTTGCTGCGGGCCCTGACCGCGTTCGCCATGGACCGGCACGCCGACGCCTACGAGGAGATCCGGCCTCCTACCCTGGTCCGGACCGAGACCATGGTGTCGACCGGCCAGCTGCCCAAGTTCGCCGATGATGCCTACCACCTGGAGCGGGACGACCTGTGGGCCATCCCCACGGCCGAGGCCCCGCTGACCTCCATGTCCCGTGGCGACATCCTGGAGGAGGACGACCTGCCGGTGCGGCTGACCGCGGCCACCCCATGCTTTCGCCGCGAGTCGGGGGCGGCCGGCCGGGACACCCGCGGCCTCTTGCGGGTGCACGAGTTCGAGAAGGTCGAGCTGTTCGCCTACGCCACCCCCGCGCAGGCTGCGTCGATTCACGCCGACATCCTGGAGCGGGCCGAGGCGCTGCTGCGTGAGCTCGGGCTGCAGTACCGGGTCCTCGACCTGTGCGCCGGCGACCTCGGCATCTCGTCGGCCCGCACCTTCGACCTCGAGGTGTACTCGCCGGGTTGCGACCAGTGGCTCGAGGTGTCCTCGGTCAGCTGGTTCCGGGACTACCAGGCCCGGCGGGGCAACATCCGCTACCGGCCGGCCGCCGGCGGCTCACCCGCCTTCGTCCACACCCTGAACGGTTCGGCATTGGCCTGGGCCCGGATCTGGGCGGCGGTGGTGGAGACGGGCAGGCAAGCCGACGGGTCGGTGGTGCTGCCGGCGGCGCTGCACCCCTACCTGCGGGGCGAGGGAGTGATCCCGGCGCCTGCTGTTGCGCCTGGCTGACCGGGCGCCCATCTGGCTGACCCGGGCGCCCGTCTGGCTTCGGCGCCCGTCTGGCTTCGGCGCGTTGCTGCGCGACCAAGGGGATATCAGCGGCGGCTGCGCATAGTTCTAACTTTGTAGATTCCCGCGTTTCGGCGAATCAATCGATGCTGAACGGGATCGTGATTGCGCATTTCGACGAAACGCGGGACGTTTTCCAGAAACACACTGTGCCGGGGG
>DASXMT010000468.1:0-11234 GCA_036495505.1 Acidimicrobiales bacterium
CGCTACCGCCCCCGCGCATCGGACCGAGAGTGAGCCCGCCGCCGCCGACCCAGCCAACAGGACCGCCGACCCAGCCAACAGGAATAATGACAACGCCGGAGAGGGCGATAGCGCGGTACAGAGTGACAGCGCCGGAGAGAGTGATCGCGCCGGACAGAGTGATAGCGCGGCACAGAGCGATAGCGCCGGACAGAGTGGCAGCGCCGGACAGAGTGGCGCCCGCACGGAACCTGGTGGCGGGGAGTCCGGCGACCACGAATGAGCCTCTTCCGCGACCAGGGGGTCGTGCTGCGTACGATCCGACTCGGGGAGGCGGACCGGATCGTGACCATCATGACCGAGCAGCACGGCAAGGTCCGTGCCGTGGCCAAAGGGGTTCGTCGCACGGCATCGAAGTTCGGGGCTCGGTTGGAGCCGCTGAGCCACGTGACCATCCTGGCCTGGCAGGGTCGGAGCGACCTCGACATCGTGAACCAGGCCGAGGTGATCGACACGTTTCGCACCATCCGGGAAGATCTCGACCGGATGTCAGCGGCGCTCTCCCTACTCGAGGTGGTGGACCAGGTCGGCCAGGAACGACACGCCAACCCCCCGCTCTACCAGATGCTCGTCGGCGCCCTGCGTGTGTTGGACGAGGCCGATACGGTCATGGTGGCACCCGCCTTCTTCCTCAAGGTGCTGGTCCTGGAGGGATCGGCCCCGGTGCTCGACATGTGCGTGTCGTGCGGCGAGGAGGACAGCACGCAGTTGGTCGCGTTCGACCTCGTCGAGGGGGGCGTCCATTGTCGGAGCTGTCGACGGGGCCGCCCTCTCTCCGGACCCGGGCTTGAGCTGTTGCGCCGAACACTGGGTGGCGGGCTGACCGGTGTGCTGGCTGAGCCCCGCTCGCCCACCACCGACGAGGTCACCGCCCTGGCCACCGAGGCCATGGAGGCCCATCTTGACCGTCGGCTTCGTGCCGTTCGCTCGGGCCCGATGTCGTGACCGTCGACCCCGTGTCCCCGGCCCCCCTCGACCTTGTGGCCCTGGACACCGTCGACCCTGTGGCCCCGGCCCCCTTCGACCCGGTGGCCCCGGTCCCCTTCGGCGTCTACGTCCACGTCCCGTTCTGTCGGTCGCGCTGCGACTATTGCGCCTTCGCCACCTACACCGACCGCGACCACCTGATGGAGCAGTACGCCGCCGCCTGCATCGTGGAGACCCGGCGTGCCGTCGACGAGGGCATGCCCGCAGCCACCTCGGTCTTCTTCGGAGGGGGTACGCCCTCGCGGCTTCCCGCCGACCTGTTGTGCGATGTCCTCGACTCGATACCCAGGATGCCCGGGGCCGAAGTCACCGTCGAGTGCAATCCCGAAGACGCCCAACCCGGGCGATTTGCTTCGTACCGGGAGGCCGGGGTCACCAGGATCTCGCTCGGCGTGCAGTCGACCTCTGCCCACGTGCTGTCCGGTCTGGGACGGCGCCACACGCCGGGGGTGGTCGTCGACGCGGCCGCGGCGGTGGCCGCCGCCGGGTTCGCCTCGTGGAACATGGACCTCATCATCGGAGGGGCGGGGGAGACCGACGGCGACTGGGAGTCCAGCTTGGCCGACTTGATGGGCCTGCCCGATCCGCCGCCGCACGTCAGCGCCTAGGCCCTCACCGTCGAGCCGGGGACCCCGCTGGCCGCCGACCCGGACCGGCACCCCGACGATGACACCCAGGCGGCGCGCTACGAGCGGGCCGATGAGGTGTTGACGGCGGCCGGTTACCAGTGGGAGGAGATCTCCAACTGGGCCAAACCGGGCCACGAGTGCCGCCACAACCACCTGTACTGGGATCAGGGAAATTACCGGGGCATCGGCTCGGCGGCGCACTCCCACCACGACGGGCGGCGCTGGTGGAACGTGCGGACCCCTGACCGGTATGTACGAGAGATCGGCGCCGGTCACAACGCCCAGGCCGGCGAGGAGATCCTGACCGGGTCGCAACGGGCCTTCGAGGCGCTTACCCTCTCGCTCCGCACCCGGTTCGGCGTCCCGGTGACCGCCATTCCCGATGATCCTGATCTCCGAGGACTGGTCACGTCGGACCACGGCCGGTCCGTGCTCACCGTTCGGGGACGGCTGTTGGCAAACGCGGTGAGCGCCAAACTGGTGGTGGAGACGTCGGCGAACTGACCGGGCCCATCGAACGGGCCCGGAGGCCACTGGCCGCCCAACCAGGAGAAAGATGGGCCGTCCGTCACCGTTCGGGCCAGAGGGGAAGCGCCAAACCGGTACCATGCCCTCATGCCCGACGCGGAAGCCCCCCAAGACGCGCCCGAGCGCCCGTCAGACCTGATGGAGCGCCCGTCAGACCTGATGGAGAAGGTGGTGAGCCTGTGCAAGCGCCGCGGCTTCATCTTCCAGTCAGCCGAGATCTACGGCGGCTTCCGCTCCACGTACGACTACGGCCCCCTGGGGGTCAACCTGCTCAGGAACGTGAAGGACGCCTGGTGGAAGGCGATGGTGCAGCGGCGGACCGACGTGGTCGGACTTGACGCGTCCATCCTGTCGCCCCCGGCGGTGTGGGAGGCATCCGGCCATTTGGCCAACTTCACCGACCCGTTGGTCGATTGCCGGCAGTGCCATCAGCGATGGCGGGCCGACAAGATCGACGGGGTCTGCCCATCATGCGGGTCGACCGAGTTCACCGAGGCCCGGGCGTTCAATCTCATGTTCAAGACCCACGCCGGCCCCTTGGAAGACGAGGGTGCGGTCGCCTACTTGCGTCCGGAGACGGCCCAGGGGATGTTCATCAACTTCATGAACGTGGTCCAGACCACCAGGAAGAAGCCGCCGTTCGGGATCGCCCAGGTGGGCAAGTCGTTCCGCAACGAGATCACCCCGCAGAACTTCGTGTTCCGGACCCGCGAGTTCGAACAGATGGAGATGGAGTTCTTCGTCCCTCCCGCCGAGGGCCAGCAGTGGTTCGAGTACTGGTTGGACGAGCGGTTCCGCTGGTACCTCGACCTGGGCATCCCCGAAGACCAGCTGCGGTTGCGGCATCACGATGCCGAGGAGCTCTCGCACTACTCTGCAGCCACGGCCGACGTGGAGTTCCTGTTTCCGTGGGGCTGGGACGAGTTGGAGGGCATCGCCAACCGGACCGACTTCGACCTCAAGGCCCACGCCGCCGCGTCGGGCGAGCGCCTCGATTACTTCGATCCCACCACCAATGAGCGGTATGTGCCCTACGTCATCGAGCCCGCAGCCGGAGCCACCAGGACGATGATGGCCTTCCTGCTTTCCGCCTACCACGAGGACGAAGTGGGCGGTGAGGCCCGATCGATCCTGCGGCTGCACCCGAAGCTCGCCCCCTACCAGGTGGCCGTCCTGCCCTTGTCCAAGAAGGACACACTCGAGCCCCTGACCCAAAAGGTGCTCTCGGCCCTGCAGCCTCATTTCATGTGCGACTACGACGTCACCCAGTCGATCGGCAAGCGTTACCGCCGGCAGGACGAAGTGGGAACCCCGTGGTGCGTGACCATCGATTTCGACTCCCTGGACGATCAGGCGGTGACCGTCCGGGACCGGGACACGACCGAGCAGGAGCGGGTGCCCATCAGTGATCTGGTGGCGGCGATCCAGCGCCGGATGGACCACGCCTGAGCCTGGCGATCCAGCGCCGGATGGACCACGCCTGAGCCTGGCGATCGAGCGCCGGATGGACAACGCATGAGCATGGCTCCGATGCGTGGCCGCTTCGGAGGCCTCAGCGCGGTTGGGTAGCATTGGTGGTTCGCGCAATAAGCGCGGCACACCCCACCAGCTGCAGGAGACTCGACGCGATGCCGTTTGTCTACGACTTCGACCACAAGCACCGGAAGCCACCGATGGAGATGAAAGACCTCCTTGGCGGCAAGGGTGCCAACCTGGCCGAGATGACATCGGTATTGTCCCTTCCCGTCCCCCCGGGGTTCACCATCTCCACTGACGCCTGCCGAGCCCACATGGAGGCCGGATGGCCGGACGGTCTGACCGAAGAGGTGGCCAAGGCACGGACGCGGCTCGAGAAGAAGATGGGCAAGCGCATCGGCGATGCCGTCGACCCGCTATTGGTTTCGGTGCGTTCCGGCGCCAAGTTCTCCATGCCCGGCATGATGGACACCGTTCTGAACCTGGGGCTCAATGACCAGTCGGTCCTCGGGTTGGCCAAGCAGACCGACGACGAGCGCTTCGCCTTCGACTCCTACCGCCGTTTCGTCGCCATGTACGGCCGGATCGTCCTCGGCGTCCCCGGCGAAGAATTCGACTCCCTGCTCGACGCGGCAAAGGAACTGGCCAATACCGAATCCGATGCCGGGATCCCCACCGAGCTCCTCCGTTACCTGGTCGATGCCTACCAGCAGATCGTGGAGCGCCACACCGGCAAGCCATTTCCCCAGGACCCCGACGCCCAGCTCCGCGGGGCCATCGAAGCCGTGTTCGAGTCGTGGGATAGTCCCCGGGCCAATGCCTACCGGGTGCGGGAACGGATCGCCCACGAGCTCGGCACCGCGGTCAACGTTCAGGCCATGGTGTTCGGCAACCGGGATGACCAGTCGGGAACCGGGGTGGGCTTCACCCGCGACCCGGCCACCGGCGAGAAGGGCGAGTACGGGGACTACCTGATCAACGCCCAAGGTGAAGACGTGGTGGCCGGTATCCGCAACACTGAGCCGCTTTCGGCGCTGAAGCGCCAGTTCCCGAAGATCCACGCCGAGCTGCTGGCCATCTTCGCCCGGCTCGAGCAGCACTACCGGGACATGTGCGACACCGAGTTCACCATCGAGCAGGGCAAGCTGTGGATGCTCCAGACCCGGGTGGGCAAGCGCACCGGCCAGGCCGCCCTCCGGATGGCCGTCGACATGACCACCGACCCGAAGATCAAGTTGAGCCGGTCCGAAGCCATAGAACGGGTCACCGGGGACCACCTCGATCAGGTGCTCCATCCCCAGTTCGCCGGCTCGGGCTATACCATCCTGGTCAAGGGGCTGGGGGCGTCACCGGGGGCGGCCGTGGGCCGGGTCTACCTCACCGCCGACGACGCCCAGGCTGCGGCCGAGCGGGGTGAGCGGGTCGTGCTGGTGCGCAGCGAGACCTCGCCGGAGGATGTGCACGGCATGCTGGCGGCCGAGGGCATCCTCACCGCCCGCGGTGGGCTGGTCAGCCACGCTGCCGTGGTGGCCCGGGGATGGGGCAAGCCCGCGGTGGTGGGCGCCGAGCAGGTGCGCATCTCGGGAAACACGTTCAGCGTGGGCGACACCGTGGTCCACGAAGGCGATTGGATCTCGGTCGACGGCACCAACGGCACCGTGGTGTTGGGCCAGGTCCCGCTCAGCCAGGGAGAGACGCCGCCCGAGTTCGAGACCGTCCTGGGTTGGGCGGACACCATCCGCGCCGGGCATATGGGCGTCCGGGCCAACGCCGACAACGGCCCCGACGCAGCCAACGCCCGCAAGCACGGAGCCGAGGGCATCGGCCTGTGCCGCACCGAGCACATGTTCCTGGGTGAGGACCGTCTGCCCATCGTGCGCCGGATGATCCTGGCCTCGACCGAGAGCGAAGAGTTCTCCGCCTTGGAGGAGCTCCGCATCGCCCAAAAGGCTGACTTCGAGGAGATCCTCGAGGCCATGGACGGCCTGCCCGTGACCATCCGCCTGCTCGATCCTCCGCTGCACGAGTTCCTCCCCGATGTCCAGGAGCTGGCCATCAAGGACGCCACAGTGGGCCTGACCGAGGAAGAGGGCCGGTTGTGGGAAGCGGCCAAGACCTGGCACGAATTCAACCCGATGCTCGGGACCCGTGGAGTGCGCCTCGGGGTCATCAAGCCCGGCCTCTACGCCATGCAGGTCCGCGCGCTGATGGAGGCCGCTCTGGAGCGGGTCGGTGTGGGGGGCCACCCCATCGTCGAGATCATGATCCCCCTCACGGTGACCAGGGAGGAGCTGGCCCTGGCGCGCAGCTGGGTGGAGGGAGCGGTCAGCGAGGCGTTGGCCGCGGGGTCCACCGGCGGACGGAGCAAGAAGGCGGCCGCCACCCGCCGAGCCACCACGTCGGGGGGCCTCGACGTCATCATCGGCACCATGATCGAGACGCCCAGGGCTGCCCTTCGGGCCGCCGAGATCGCCGAAGAGGCCGACTTCTTCTCGTTCGGCACCAACGACCTGACCCAGATGACCTTCGGCTTCAGCCGCGACGACGTCGAGGGCAGGATGATGTCGACCTACCTAGAAGAAGGACTACTGAAGCGGAACCCGTTCGAGGTCGTGGACCCCGACGGTGTGGGCGAGCTGGTCCGGCTGGGTGTGGAGCGGGGCCGATCAACCAAGCCGGGGCTGAAGATCGGGGTGTGCGGCGAGCACGGGGGCGACCCCGAGTCCATCGCCACCTTCGCTCAGGCCGGACTGGACTATGTCAGCTGTTCGCCGTTCCGGGTGCCGATCGCCAGGCTGGCTGCCGCCCAGGCGGTCCTGGCCGACGCCGGGTCGGCCCCGGCACCGGCAAAGGCGGCGGCCAAAGTGACGAAGGTTCGGGCCAAGAAGTAGGGCCCACGCGGTCCCGGTGACGAGGCGGACGGTTCGTCCGTCAGTTCTTCGCGGTACCGTCAACCACCATGGGCATCCCTGACGAGGACGTGGCCGGGGTCCGGGCGAGCACTGACATCGTCGCGCTCATCGGTGAACACGTCGCCCTCAAGCGGGTGGGCCGGCGCTGGAGCGGCCTCTGTCCGTTTCACGCCGAGAAGACGGCGTCGTTCAGCGTCAACGCCGAAGAGGGCTTCTACTACTGCTTCGGTTGCCAGGCCAAAGGTGACGCCATCAGCTTCGTTCGGGCCATCGACCACCTCGACTTCGTCGATGCCGTCCGCCGGCTCGCCGACAAGGCCGGCATCACCATCCACGAGGACGCCAACGCCGGCCGGGCCAGCCAGCGGCGCAAGCTGTTCATGGATGCCATGGAGTCGGCGACGCGGTGGTATCACGAACGGCTCCTGACCGGAGCGGACGCCGGGCTCGCCCGCGACTACCTGCGATCCCGCGGCTACGACGGATCGGTGGTCCGCCGGTTCAGCCTGGGATGGGCGCCCGACGACTGGGATGCGTTGTGCCGGGCGCTCAAGCTGTCTGTGGAGGTGGCGGTGGGCGCAGGGCTCGGGTTCGTCAACCGCCGGGGGCGGCTCCAGGATGCCTTTCGGGGACGGGTGCTGTTCCCGATCTGCGATTCGTCTGGCCGACCGGTGGCCCTGGGGGGACGGGTGCTGCCCGGAAGCAGCGATCCGGCCAAGTACAAGAACTCGCAGGAGTCGGTCATCTACTCCAAGCGCAAGGTGCTCTACGGGCTCAACTGGGCCAAGGCCGACATCATCAAGAGCGACGAGGTCGTCGTGTGCGAGGGCTACACCGACGTGATCGGGTTCTTCGAGGCGGGGGTGGAGCGGGCGGTGGCTACCTGCGGCACGGCCATGGCCGACGAGCACTTCGGCGTTCTTCGGAACTTTGCCAAGCGGGTGGTGCTGGCCTACGACGCCGACGGGGCCGGACAGGCTGCGGCCAGCCGCTTCTACGAGTGGGAGCGCCGCCACGAGATCGATGTGGCCGTAGCCGACCTACCAGCCGGAGCCGACCCCGGCGAGCTGTCCCGGTCGGATCCCGACGCGCTCCGGGCCGCCGTCGAGGGGGCCAAGCCCTTCTTGCAATTCCGCGTGGAGCGGGTGCTGTCGGCGGCGGACCTCTCGACCCCCGAAGGCCGGGCCAAGGCGGCGGATGCCGCCTTGTCGGCCGTGGCCGAGCACCCTGATGACCTGGTCAGGGACCAGTACGTCATGCAGGTGGCCGAACGGTGCCGGCTGGAGCCGACGTCATTGCGGGACAGGCTCGAGCGTCTCCGCCGCGAGGGGCCGAAGGAACCGGTGGCCAAACGGGGTAGCCCGTCGAACCGGTCAGGCAGCGATGATGCTCCTTCGTGGGTCCGTGATCCGGACGACCCTTGGGATCGGGGTGAGCCCGATGGCGACGAGGACGGCCCCCCGCCCGAGGACGGAACTGGGTGGGAACGGACCACGGCGCCGTCGTTCGGGCCCGGGCTCGAGGTACTCCGTTTCGCCATCCATCGACCCGAGGACGTGGCCCACCGGCTCGAGCCGGTGCTGTTCGGCGACGACCTCCAGCGGAGTGCGCTGCTGGTCCTGTTGGAGGCTGACGACCTGCGGGTAGCCATCGCCGAGGCGCCCCCACCGGTGAGGGACCTGCTGGCCCGTCTGGTCGTCGAGGAACCGATCGGCGAGCCCGACGGTGCCCTGTACACGCTGATCCGACTGGCGGCGCGCCGGGAGCTGGCCGTGCTCGAGCGGGAGTCACGCACCTCGCCCGAGGCAGGCGCGGAACTGGTGGAAATTCGGCCTGTGATCGAGCACATGGAGGTCACAGGCACCATAGGTGAGGCGTCGGATCGGTTGGTAGCCTGGCTTGTTGGGAGGAGCATATGAGTCTGACGGGCGGAGGCACGTGACCGCTGGGCGCATCGCTCGGCCGTCGGAAGAGGTTATGACGGACCACATCATCTTCGACGACCATCGTGTGAGCGGGCAGAACGCGCCGGCCAGCTCCCCCTTGCCCGTCGACGCTCTGCTCTACGCTGGGGAGTTCGAGGCCCTTCTCCAATTGGGACGGGCGAAGGGGTACCTCGAACAGGACGACCTCATGTCGGTGTTGCGCTCGGTCGAGCTGAGCCCGGAGTTGATCATCGAAGTGGTGATGCGGGTCCGGGCCGAAGGGGTCGAGTTCGTCGATTCCCCCGACGATGCTGGCGACCTCACCTCGGTCCCACCCACGACGGCCGTGCTCGACCTGGGCACCAAGCCCGAGGGTCCAGCGGCGAATGGCATCGGCCACGAAAACGGCGCCGATATCCACGAAAACGGCACGGGCCCGGCGACCACCGTTCTGTCACCCGTCAGGGGAGACACAGGGGACCAGAGCGCCGTGGCGCCGGAACGCCCACCGGCCCGAAAGCCGAACGCGACGCGATCGAAGGATCGGCCACCGACCCGCTCTTCGGCCGGTGGTGCCCCTGTTGACAACGGCTACGCCGGTAGTGACCGGTTTGCCGGACCCGGTGCTGACCCGGTGCACACCTACCTCAAGGAAATCGGAAAGGTCCAGCTCCTCGATGCCGCACTCGAGGTGGAGCTGGCCCAGCGAATCCTGGCCGGGACCGAGGCAGCCGATCGGCTGGAGTTGGACGGTTCCGGAAACGAAGCTGACGGGGACCGGACCCGGGCCAGCGATCGGGCCCTGGTTCGGCGGGGGCAGGCGGCAAAAGAGGCGCTGATCGAGGCGAACCTCCGGTTGGTCGTCTCCATCGCCAAGCGCTACCGCAACCGGGGGATGGCGTTCTTGGACCTGATCCAGGAGGGCAACCTCGGATTGATGCGAGCCGTCGAGAAGTTCGATCACACCAAGGGCTTCAAATTCTCGACCTATGCCACGTGGTGGATCCGCCAGGCGATCACCAGGGCCATCGCCGACCAGGCCCGGACTATCCGCATCCCGGTGCACATGGTCGAGACGATCAACAAGGTGGTCTGGGCCCAGCGGCAGCTCCTCCAGGAACTGGGTCGTGAGCCCACCGCCTCCGAGCTGGCCCAGCATGTCGATTTCACCATCGAGCGGGTACGGGAGATCCAGCAGATCAACCAGGACACCGTGTCGCTCGAGCAACCCATGGGGGACGAGGACGATTTCAGTCTGTCCGACCTCATCGAGGACCGCGGCGCGGTGGTCCCCGATGACGCCGCTACCCGGATCATGCTCGATGAGGCGGTCCGAGAAGCACTCGGCCACCTGGCTCCACGGGAACAGGATGTCGTGCGGTTGCGCTTCGGACTGGATGACGGCAAGGTCCGCACGCTCGAGGAGGTCGGAAAGGCCTTCGGCGTCACCCGGGAGCGAATCCGCCAGATCGAGGCCAAAACGCTGGCCAAGCTACGCAGGCCGGACTCGGCACTGCTCCTCCGGGACTACCTGGACGAGGTCTGAGGCCCGCTGGACCGAATGGAAGGCCCGGTCCAGCCTGGGTGCTGCCCAGTTGCGCTCCGGGGGAGAGACTCGAACTCTCAACCTAGCGGTTAACAGCCGCTTGCTCTGCCGATTGAGCTACCCCGGAAGGGGCGCCAGCCCGGGACGTGTCCCATCTGACGCGACAGAGGACTGTAGTCGTTGTCGGTGCACCCTCCGGAAGACCGCCGAGGACCGAGCAGGCGCTCGGCGCCCGGGGCGGCAAGAATAGTAACTGTGAAGCTACGGATTGGAACGGTCGTCGCCTTTGGCATCGGGTACACGCTGGGTGCCAGGGCAGGGCGAGAACGCTACGTTCAGATAGTCAGGCTCGCCGGCCAGGTTGGGCACTCGTCGCCCGTGGCGGGCACCATCGGGGCTGTCGGTGACAAGGCGAGGGCCGTGGTCGTGCTCGGGGTGGAGCGAACCAGGGACGTCATCGGGATCCGGCTGGGACTGCGCGATGGCGACGAAGCCGCTGATGTCCTGGCCCAGGACCTGGCCGCAGCGTTGAACGGTCGCGGTCGAAACTGACGACCGAGCGTACAGTCGGCCCCGGCCAACTGCGACCTTCGACTAGTGGCAGTCACCTGTCAATGTGTTTCGGTCGACGTTTCGGTGTTTCGATGTCTCGGCAGTGGGATATGCGCTTATCACTATCCGAGCGCATCGACCCTGCTGCTTACTGCCGGGAGTCGATGTCGCGGCAAGGCCCGTTTGCCACCCCCGGGACGATCGCCATGTTGTCGTTCCCGCCCGTTTTGTCGTTATCGTGTGCCTCCACTACTAGCTGCCCACGTAGCTCAGGGGATAGAGCGTCGGTTTCCTAAACCGTGCGTCGCAGGTTCGAATCCTGCCGTGGGCGCTTTGTGATGTCGCGCGACATCGGAGAGTTGGCTTCAAGGGGTGGTCGCAAGAAGTTCGGCGAGCTTCTCTGATGGTTTCAGATAGCCGAGAGTCTTCCGCGGACGGTTGTTGAGACTCTTTGCTATGGCGTTGAGGTCCTTGACGGAGTGGAGTGACAGGTCAGTGCCCTTCGGCATGTATTGACGGAGGAGTCCGTTGGTGTTCTCGTTAGAGCCCCTCTGCCAAGGACTGTGGGGATCGCAGAAGTAGATCGGGATGCCCGTCTCGACGGTGAAGTCGACGTGGCGGCCCATTTCGGCTCCTGGTC
>DASXMT010000469.1:0-11880 GCA_036495505.1 Acidimicrobiales bacterium
GTGCGTCACACTGGGCGACGCCGCCACCGGAGGGACCACTCTACTTCGATGTCCAGCCGGGTCCCGGAACGCCCTATCCTCGGCGCAGCATGTCGATCCGTGACCAGCTAGCCGAAGCAATTAGTGCTGCCCTCGCCACCACGGCCCGGAGGGAGGGACTCAGCCTGGCCGTGAGCCCCGAAAAGGTGCACCTCGAGCGCCCGGGGCGCCGGGAGCACGGGGACTGGTCGACCAACGTAGCAATGGCCAACGCCAAATCGGTCGGCCGCCCTCCCCGGCAGCTGGCCGAAGCCCTCATCGAGGTCCTCAGCGCCGATCTTCCTCCCCATGTCGAACGGGTCGAGATCGCCGGTCCAGGATTCATCAACTTCCACCTCGATGCCGGCTGGCTACACGACGCGGTGATCGAGATCGTCACCGAGGGCGAAGCTGGCTATGCCCGACCCGATATCGGGCACGGTGAACGTGTCCAGGTGGAGTTCATCTCGGCCAACCCGACCGGTCCGATCCATGTCGGCAACGGATGGTGGGGGAGTTACGGCGACGCCTTGGCCAGGGTGCTCGACCGCGCCGGTTACGAGGTGAGCCGGGAGTTCTACGTAAACGACACCGGCGGGCAGATCCGGCGGCTGGGCGAGAGCCTGCTGGCTCGCTATCACCGGACCGAAGTCCCGGACGAGGGCTACCAGGGCGAGTACGTCAGCGAGTTGGCGGCGTCCTACGACGGTCCCGACGACGTGACCGTTGCCGGGCGCTGGGCTGCCGATCGCATTCTCGCCAATATCAGACACACCTTGGAATCGATCGGCATCATCTTCGACGAGTGGTACAGCCAGGCTTCGATCGAAGAGAGCGGCGCGGTGCAGGAGACCATCGCCGTTCTGGCCGAGAAGGGACTGGTTTTCGAGCAGGACGGGGCGACCTGGCTACGAGCCACCGAGCTGGGCGACAACCGCGACCGGGTTCTGGTGAAATCGGACGGCGACGCCACCTACCTGGCCGGTGACCTGGCCTATCACCGTGACAAGTTCCTGATTCGAGGGTTCGATCGGGTCATCGATGTGTTCGGTGCTGATCACCACGGCCAGGTGGCCAGCCTTATGGCCGGCGTCAAGGCCCTCGGGGTGCCTGACGGTCGTCTCGAGGTCAAGCTGGGCCAGATGGTGTCCCTGCTCGATGGGGATCAGGACACCAAGATGTCAAAGCGAGCCGGCAACTTCGTGTCCCTCGATTCCTTGATCGCCGACATCGGTCCCGACGCCACCCGGCTGTTGAGCCTCATGACTTCGCTTGACCAGTCGACCTCGCTCGATCTGCCAGCGGTGCGCGAGCAGTCGATGGAAAACCCGGTGTACTACGTGCAGTACGCCAACGCCCGTATCGCTGCGATCGGTCGCAAGGCGGTCGAGCGGGGTGTGATCCGGGTCGACGTGGCCGAGGCGGATATCGGCTTGTTGGTCCATCAACGGGAGCTGGAGCTGATCCGTTGCTTGGAGGAGTTGCCCGAAGTGGTCGCCGACGCGGCCATCGACCGCGCTCCGACCAAGGTCACCACGTGGGTCCGCCGGCTGGCAGGGTGCTTCCACGGCTTCTACCACGACTGCCCGGTGCTAGCCGAGGACGTCGATCCTGCGTTGGCGCAAGCTCGATTGTGGCTGGTCGAGGCCACTCGCATCGGCCTGGCCATCGGGCTCGGCCTCCTCGGCGTCTCTGCGCCGGAGTCCATGTAGCCATGGCTCCCGGCGTCGAGCCCACCAGGTCGGGAACAACGGGTCGGGTGCCGCGGAGCCTGTTGCCCGAGAATTCCTCGATCGGGGCCGACGGCCATCTCCGGGTTGGTGGTGTCGACGTCTTGGAGCTGGCCGAGGAGTACGGCACACCACTCTTCGTCTACGACGAGGCCCACCTGCGCGAGCGATGCCGGGAGGCAGTGGCGGTGTGGGGAGAAGGTGTGGCCTATGCAACCAAGGCGTTCTTGTGCGTGGCCATGGCCCGATTGGCCTTCGAGGAAGGAATGTGCCTGGACGTTTCCACCGGCGGCGAACTGCATGTGGCCCTGGCCGCCGGCGTCACTGCCGATCGGCTGGTGTTCCACGGGAACAACAAGTCAGAAGCCGAGCTGGCCTCGGCCCTGGCCGTCGGGGTCGGTCGAATCGTGGTGGACTCCTTCGACGAGATCGACCGTCTCGAGCGATTGCTCTCGGACCCTGGATCGACCGGATCACCCGTGTCCTCCCCCAAGGTGCTGGCTCGGGTCACGCCCGGAGTAGAGGTGCACACTCACGAATTCGTCCGTACTGGCCAGGACGACTCGAAGTTCGGGTTCGGCCTGAACTCCGGTGCGGCGGCACAGGCCATCGCCCGGTTGCGGGGCCTCGACGCTGAGGGCATGGTCGAATTCGTCGGGTTGCACTCGCACATCGGGAGCCAGGTGTTCGCCGTGGATGCCTTCGTGCGAGCGATTCAGGTCATCGCCGACTTCTTCGCCCCTCTTGGTCTACCCGAACTGGTGGTGGGCGGTGGCCTGGGTGTGGCCTACGTCAGTGGCGAGGAGGGGCCCACCATGGCCAGCTGGGCCGCGTCGGTCCACCGGGCGTGCCGGGAAGCCGGCATCCCGGAGTCGGTCCGGGTGACGGCCGAACCGGGTCGGTCCATCGTGGCTACTGCCGGAATGACCCTCTACCGGGTGGGGACGATCAAGGACGTCCCCGGCTACCGCACGTACGTATCGATCGACGGAGGGATCAGCGACAACCCCCGGCCCGTCCTCTATGGGAGTGGTTACGAGGCATTCCTGCCCCGGGCCACCGACATCGATCGGGTGCGCCCGATCAGGCTGGTCGGGAAGCACTGCGAGTCCGGCGACGTCGTCGTGTCGGACGGATACGTGCCCGCCGATCTCGCCGTGGATGACATCCTGGTCACCCCGGTGACCGGCGCCTACGGTCAATCGATGGCCTCGAATTACAACAAGGTCCCGCGCCCGGCCGTGGTGTTCGTGGCCAATGGAGAGTCGCGGCTCGTGGTGCGGCGCGAGACGTTCGACGATCTCCTCCGCTACGACGTCTGAGGGTCCCCCCAGGCGGTAGCGTGACCGAATGACCTCGGCGGCGAAGACGGTTCTGCGCGTAGCCGTGCTGGGTTGCGGGAACGTGGGCACGGCCCTGGTCGGATTACTACAAACTCGGTCTGATGCCATCGCCGTACAGAGTGGGATTCACCTCGAACTCGGCGGCATCGCTGTCGCCGACCTATCGCGGCCACGGGACGCTCATGTCCCGATGGACCTTCTCACTGACGACCCGGAGACCCTGGTCGCCGACCCGTCGATCGACATCGTCGTCGAGCTCATGGGAGGCCTGGAGCCGGCACGCACTCTGATCCGCACGGCCCTCGAAGCAGGGAAGCCGGTGATCACGGCCAATAAGGCCCTTCTGGCATCGCCCGACGGGGTCTCCCTTCGGACCCTGGCCCGGGAACGGTCGGTCGACCTTCTCTATGAGGCTGCCGTCGCCGGGGCCATACCTCTGGTGCGAGCCCTCCGGGAATCGTTGACCGGCGAACGCATCCACCGGGTCACCGGCATTGTGAACGGCACCACCAACTACATCCTCACCAAGATGGGAGAGGATGGGTCGGACTACGACGAGGTGTTGGCCGAGGCCCAATCGCTGGGGCTGGCAGAGAGCGATCCGACGGCCGATGTGGAGGGACACGATTCGGCGGCCAAGGCGGCCATCCTGGCCGGGGTCGCTTTCGGCTACGACGTCGCCGGCGACGATGTGTTCTGTGAGGGGATCACCGGCATACGGGCCGCCGATGTCGAGTTTGCCGATCGGTTCGGCTATGTGGTGAAGCTGCTGGCTGTGGTGGAGCGGACCCCTGAAGACGAGGTGTCCGTCCGCGTGCATCCGACCATGGTCCCCAAAGCGCACCCGCTGGCCGGGGTCCGCGATGCATTCAATGCCGTCTTCATCGAAGGGGAAGCAGCGGGCGAGCTCATGCTCTACGGCCTGGGTGCAGGAGGCCGACCCACCGCCAGTGCCGTGCTCGGCGACCTCATCGATGCCACCAGGAACCGACTGGCCGGCACGACCGGCCCGGCGCCCGAGCGGCTGCCGGCCAGCCTCCGGTCGATGGCCGAAGCCAGGTCGCCGTTCTATATCACCCTCGACGTCGAGGACCGTCCCGGTGTCCTGGGCACCGTGGCCGCCATGTTTGGCGACCATGGCGTGTCCATCCGGTCCATGGAGCAAGAGGGGTTGGGCCATGGGGCCCGGATCATCTTCCTCACCCATGCAGCCCGGGAAGGGGACGTTCAGGCCACTCTCGACGATCTGGCCACGCTGCCCGTGGTCCGGTCCATCGGGGGCGTGCTGAGGATCATCGGAGAGGACGACAGGTGAGCACGGGAGACGACGATAGGTGAGCACGGAACGAGGTGGCGGCTGGCGCGGGGTGATCGAGGAGTACCGCGAGTTCTTGCCGGTTCCCGACGGTGCCCGGGTGATCACCCTGCTCGAGGGGGGCACCCCCTTGCTTCCAGCCCCGCGGTTGTCAGAGCGGGTCGGTGCACGGGTGCTGCTCAAGGTGGAGGGGGCAAACCCCACCGGATCGTTCAAGGATCGCGGCATGACCGTCGCCATCACTAAAGCCGTCGAAGAGGGGGCGAAGGGAGTGGTGTGCGCCTCGACGGGAAATACGTCGGCATCTGCCGCCGCCTTCGCCGCTCGGGCCGGCTTGACGTGTGCGGTGCTCATACCCGAAGGTCATATCGCGTTGGGCAAGCTGGCCCAGGCCCTGGTGCACGGGGCCACGGTCCTCCAGGTGCGGGGAAACTTCGACCAGTCGCTGGAGATCGTGCGCGAACTCGGGGAGCGGGCCCCGGTGACCGTGGTGAACTCGGTGAATCCATACCGGATCGAGGGCCAGAAGTCCGGCGCCTTCGAGATTGTCGACGAGCTAGGCGACGCGCCGAACGTGCATTGCATCCCCGTAGGCAACGCCGGGAATATCACCGCCTACTGGAAGGGTTATCTAGAGTACAAGGAAGCAGGACGGGCCAGCACCCTGCCCAAGATGCTGGGGTTCCAGGCAGCGGGAGCTGCTCCCATCGTTGAGGGTCATCCCATCGAACACCCCGAAACGGTGGCCACGGCCATAAGGATCGGCAATCCGGCCAGCTGGTATGGGGCAAATTCTGCGGCCACTGAATCCGGAGGAGGTATTGCCGCTGTCACCGACACCGAGATCCTCGATGCATACCGGTTCCTGGCCCAAGAGGAGTCCGTGTTCTGCGAACCTGCCTCTGCTGCGTCGGTGGCGGGGATCCTCAAGGTCGGCCTGCCCGGCGACCTGGGGCCCGGCGCCACCGTGGTGTGTGTGCTCACCGGGCATGGCCTCAAAGATCCCGACATCGCCATCAGCCAGATATCAGTTCCCACTGTGATCGATGCCGACCTGGGTGCGGTTCTGGACGAGCTCGCACTGTAGATTTAGCCGCAATTTGGGCCGAGAATCAGCGTCCGAACGGCCGTCACCTGGAGGTTGTTGCCGAAGAGCGGCTCAGCGGGTATCATGGTGGCACCTTCGCTTCCACGACATGCCCGGTTGGGCTCGTGGGCGGGATCCCCTGAAGCGCATCAGTTGGCGCGTGTTCAGCCCGTAGACGGCGTTGGGGGGAGTTGCTGACGAGAGTTCTTCTCGGACCATGCACTCCCCACCCTGTTTCCCTGGTGAATGGTTCAACCCATTCGCCCACGAGGAAGTCGAAAACGAGGAGGGCGATGACTGCCGAACAGCAGCTCGAGCGCTCGGTGTTGGAAGGCAAGGAGCGAGACGAGCTTCATGCCATTGCACAGGCACTGTCTGTGAAAACCACCACCAGGACGAAGAAGGCGGACATAATCGACGGCATTCTGAAGGCCACCGGTGTGGCCGTGGATGACGGAAGTGCCGGCAACGGCGATGCACCGAGCGGGCCCGGCAACGGCTCCGCTTCTGGGGCACCGATCACGGCGAAGGCGCCGGCCCGGAGGACTCGAGGCTCAGCCCGGTCCGACGGCGCACTTACGGCCACGGCCACCGATACGGTCGCGGAGACCGCCACCAACGCCGATGTCGACGGTGACGATTCACCATCGTCGACTCGATTACGCCCGTCGGCCTTGGAAAACGGTGCGGGCGACGAGGGGTCCGGTCGAAACGGGAACCGATCACGGTCGCAAACCCGGTCGTCCAGCGGCGCCACGTTCGAAGACGGCGAGGACGATGCCCAGCCGTCCGAGAACGGGTCGAGAAGTCGGAATGCTGCCGTTGATGTCCGGGAGGCCGATGGTGGACTGACCGGTCCGACGGGGGAGGACGGCCAGGACGATGAGGGTGGACCCCAGCAGGGACGCCGGGAGGTCCAGTCTGATCGCGGCGACCGTCAGTCTGGGCAGAACAACCAGGGTGGCCAAGGGAACCAAGGGAACCGTCAGAACAACCAGGGCCGCCAGAACAGTCAGGGTGGCCAGGGCAACCAGGGCAATCGCCAGAACAACCAGAACAGCCAGAACACTCAGAGTCAGGGCAATCGCCAGGGTGGCGGAGCCGATTCCGAGTTGGGCAACCGCCGGAGCAACCGGCGTCGTCGAGGTCGCGACCGTCAGGGCGGCGGTGAGCGGGAGCTGCAAGGCGCCGGCGGCGGCCAGGAGCAGCAGTACCAGGGTGAGCTCATTCCGGTGCGTGGTCTGCTCGACCTCCGGGACGAAGGCTATGGGTTTCTCCGTTGCGACGGGTACCTGCCTTCGAACAAGGACGTCTATGTCTCGATCAGTCAGGCCCGTCGTTTCGCCCTCCGGCGGGGCGACTACGTCGAGGGCGCCTGCCGCCCGGCCGGCAATACGGAGAAGTTCCCTGCGCTACTGCGCATCGACACCGTGTCGGGGCTCGACCCCGATGAGGCCCGGAACAGGCCGCGATTCGAGGACCTGACCCCGCTGTTCCCCGATGCCCGGCTCCACTTGGAGATGCCCGGCGAGAAGGAGAACATGACGGCACGGATCGTCGACCTCCTCTCGCCCATTGGCAAGGGTCAACGCGGGCTCATCGTGTCGCCGCCCAAGGCGGGCAAGACCACGGTGATGAAGCACATCGCCCACTCCATCGAGGCCAACAACCCGGACGTGCACCTCATGGTGCTGTTGGTGGACGAGCGTCCGGAAGAGGTCACCGACATGCGGCGTTCGGTGAAGGGCGAAGTCGTTGCTTCGACCTTTGACCGGCCGGCTGATGAGCACACCGCGGTGTCCGAACTGGCCATCGAGCGAGCCAAGCGGCTGGTGGAAATGGGCAGGGACGTCGTCATCATCCTCGACGGCATCACCCGCCTGGCTCGCGCCTACAACCTGGCCGCCCCGGCCACCGGCCGGATCATGTCCGGTGGTGTCGACTCCGGCGCCCTGTACCCGCCCAAGAAGTTCTTCGGCGCAGCCCGGAACATCGAAGAAGGCGGGTCGCTCACCATCCTGGCCACCGCTCTGGTGGAGACCGGTTCCAAGATGGACGAGGTCATCTTCGAGGAGTTCAAGGGAACCGGCAACATGGAGCTTCGCCTCGATCGCAGGTTGGCCGAGCGTCGGCTGTACCCGTCGATCGACGTGAACGCCAGCTCCACCCGCCACGAGGAGCTCCTCTTCGACCGGTCACAACTTCAGCAGGTGTGGAAGCTGCGCCGAGTCCTGAACGCCCTGGCCAACGAGGGCAGCGCCGCTGCCGGCCTGGAGCTGCTGATGGACAAGATCCGAACGACCAAGAGCAATGACGAGTTCCTGGCTGAGATAGCCAAGGGGCCGGCTGCACCCAACTAGACCGGCTGATCCCAGCTGATTCGTCGGCTCCCGAGAGGCTGAGCCCGGCGGCACTGGGTGCCGCCGATCGGCCCGAGCTGGCATTCCGGTACACTCGCGTCGCCTCGAGACGGCTGGCTCGCTTTGCCGTCACCACTGGAGAGATCATGAAGACTGACATTCATCCCAAGTACGTCGAAGCCAAGGTTCATTGCTCGTGTGGCAATACCTTCACCACCCGCTCGACGAAGGACGACATCCATCTCGAGCTGTGCAACGAGTGCCATCCCTTCTTCACCGGCAAGCAGAAGCTGGTGGACTCCGGTGGTCGCGTGGAGCGCTTCCAGCGTCGCTACGCCAAGACCGGCGCTCGTAAGAAGTCCTGAGCACGCCGAGGTCCGGCCGCCCATAGGGCGCCGACCGCTGGCCGCTGACAAAACGGCCCCCAAAGCGGGCCGGACCGGCGTGGCCGGTACCCTGAGTCCGTGAAGAACGACCGGCTTCCCCGTCTTGCTGCGGAGTACGAGTCTGTCGTCGAGCAGCTGAACGACCCTGCGACGTCGTCGGACCCGCGTCGGCTGCGCGACCTCTCCCGTCGTCACAAGGAGCTGAGCGAGGTCATTGACACCTGGCGGCAGCTGCAGACGGCGGAATCCGATCTGGTCACCGCCCGAGAGATGGTGGCCGACTCGGTCAGTGACGAGCGGGACCTGGCTCGGGCCGAGGTGGAGAAGGCAGAGACGGACATCGCCCGACTCGAGGAGGCCCTCCAGCAGTTGCTGGTTCCCCGGGACCCGAACGCGGGTCGGAACGTCATCGTCGAGATAAGAGGGGCCGAGGGCGGGGAAGAAGCCAACCTCTTCGCCAAAGATCTCTTCGACATGTACACCCGATACGCGGCCATCCGAGGCTGGAAGGTCGAGGTCATGTCGTCCAGCCCGTCGGAGCGGGACGGCCTCAACGAGGTCACCTTCTTGGTCAAGGGCGACGATGCCTGGCAGCGCCTGGAGCACGAGGGCGGCCCCCATCGTGTCCAGCGGGTCCCAGTCACCGAGTCCCAGGGCCGCATCCACACCTCGTCGGCCGCGGTGGCGGTTCTCCCCGAGGCCGAAGAGGTCGATGTTGCCATTGACCCATCCGACCTGAAGGTCGACGTCTACCGGTCCACGGGGCCGGGGGGTCAGTCGGTGAACACCACCGACTCGGCCGTGCGAATCACCCACATCCCGACCGGCATCGTGGTGGCCATGCAGGACGAGAAGAGCCAGATTCAGAATCGGGCCAAGGCCATGATCGTGCTTCGCTCGAGGTTGCTCAAGGCCGAACAGGACCGTCAGGCCGCCGAAGTGTCCGCGCAACGCCGCAGTCAGGTCGGGGGCGGTGGGCGATCGGAGAAGATCCGCACCTACAACTACAAAGAGAATCGGGTCACCGACCACCGCATCAAGCTCACGCTGCACAAGCTCGACCGCGTCCTCATGGGCGATCTCGACGAGCTGACCGACGCGCTGATGGCCGACAAGCGGGGCAGACAGCTCGAAGAGGAATGATGCCGGTGGCGACGGACCTGACGGGCCGCCAGCTGGTGGAGGGAGCGACCTCACGCCTCGGTTCAGGGGCCGAGGCACGATGGATCGTCGAGCACGCGCTGGCCGCTGCCGGATACCCGAACCCCAGCCTGCTGTTCGTGTCCAAGCTGGACGAGCTGGTGCCGCCGAGCGCGTCCCAACTGGTCGAGTCCCTGGTTGCCAGGCGCGAGGCCGGCGAGCCATTGCAGTACGTCTTGGGGGTCTGGCCGTTCCGCACCCTGGAGTTGGCGGTGGACCGGCGAGTCCTGATCCCCCGACCCGAGACGGAGCAGGTGGTCGAGGTGGCGCTGGCCGAGCTCCAACGGGTGATGGCTGAGCGGGTCACTGCTGGGGCCGCCAACCGGGTCCCTGTGGCCGTGGATCTCGGGACGGGTTCGGGGGCCATTGCCCTGTCATTGGCGGTCGAGGGTGGCTCCCGCCATGGCCGCCTCGAGGTCTGGGCCACCGATTCGTCCTCCGGTGCGCTCGACGTGGCGCGCTCCAACCTCAAGGCCTTGAAGATCCTGAAGGCGTCCGGTCCGGATGCCGATCGAGCTCTCTTGCACCGGGTCCGTTTGAGGCAGGGACAGTGGTTCGCCGCATTGCCGACCGACCTGGTCGGCTCGATCGACCTGTTGGTGTCCAATCCGCCGTACGTGTCGGTGGGGGAGTACCCGGACCTCGATCCAGCGGTCCGGGAGTGGGAACCGAAAGAGGCCCTGGTGGCCGACCCGAGCAGCGACGGATCGGGGGGCCTGGCCGATGTCGAGACGATCATCGCCTGTGCTCCCCGTTGGCTGAGCAGCGATGGCACCCTGGTCATTGAGCTCGCCCCCCATCAAGCTGACGCGGCCACGGCGATGGCGCGGCAAGGAGGCTTTGTCGACGTGCGAGTGGAACCCGACCTGGCCGGTCGCCCCCGGGTCCTGGTGGCCACGGGACGATGACGAGCGTCATCCCGGCGGACGACGCTGCCGCCATCGAGAAGGCCGTCGATGCGTTGGGTCGCGGGGAGGTCGTTGGTGTCCCCACCGACACCATCTACGGCTTGGCGGTCGATCCCTTCCGAGCCGATGCCGTGAAACGGGTGTTTGCTCTAAAGGCCCGGCCGGCCGTGGTAGCCCTCCCTGTGCTGGTCGGGGGATGGGACCAGGTGGAGTTGATCGCCGGCACGCTGCCGCTATCAGCGCGCGACCTGGCGGATCGACACTGGCCAGGAGCCCTGACGCTGGTGGTTCCCCGCAACCGAGGCTTCACCGCGGACTTGGGAGGCCGAGAATCGCCGCCGTTCACGGTGGGCTTGCGGTGGCCGGATCACCCGGTCATTCAGGCGCTCTGCGCCCTCCTTGGTCCGCTGGCCGTCACCAGCGCGAATCGACATGGGGAGGTTCCCTTTACTGCTGCCCAGCAGGTGGCTTCGGCTTTTCCCCGGGCTGACTCCGAGATCGGGGCCCAGGCCCGCTGGGAGATCGGCCTTCAAGAAGAGGAGCTGGAGGATCTCGGGGTCGGGATCGTCCTTGATGCCGGCACCTGTGACGGGATCCCGTCGACGGTGGTGGAGTGCCGGGGCCCGGCCTCCCGCTGTCTCCGTGAGGGGGCGCTTCCCTGGTCCACCCTCTATCCAGCCTCTAACCGGCTACCCAGTCTCTGACCGGCTACCCAGCCTCTACCAGGCGCGATCCGGGCCGATCAGCGCTGCTCGATCCAGGCCCGATCAGTGCAGACGGTACCCCTTCAGTCACCCTCGGTTGACGTAACTGCCGGAACCGGGGGAGACTGTTGGGCAATATGGACACGACGTCCCCCAATCCAGCCATCGTATTTATTATTGAGTAGGCATACGCCCGACCCAGGTGTATGCCTTCTGACCGTCCACAAGGTGGGCGGTTTTTCAATTTCCGGCGTACCGTGAGGTGCCGACAACAGGGCCCAGCACGCAGCACGCACACAGACACAGACACAGCACAGACACGGAACAGCGGAGCAGTACCAACCCACACCCAGAGCACCGCCACCAGGACGATCCAGAAGAACCAGCACAGAACGGGACATGACAGACGTGAGCACGTACAAGGTAGGCCTCATCGGGGGCGATGGCATTGGGCCCGAGGTGGTCGCAGAGGCGTTGAAGGTCGTGGAGGCCTCAGGCGTGGTGCTGGATACCACCACCTATGACCTGGGCGCCGACCGGTACCTTCGGACCGGCGAAGTGTTGCCGGACGAGACCTTGGAAGAACTTCGCGGCCAGGACGCAGTGCTGCTCGGAGCGGTCGGGCCGCCCGTCGGGTCGACGGACGTTCCTCCAGGCACCTTGGAGCGGGGCCTGCTCCTCCGCCTCCGATTCGAGCTCGACCTCTACATCAACATGCGACCATTCCTCGGGGTGCCTGGGGCCCTGGCGCCCGACTGCGACTTCGTGGTCATCCGGGAGAACACCGAGGGGACCTACGCGGGCGAGGGCGGCTTCCTCCGCAAGGGCA
>DASXMT010000470.1:0-2754 GCA_036495505.1 Acidimicrobiales bacterium
TGCCGGACACCTCATCGAGTGCGGCCCCCAGGTGACCGGCGGGAACTACGCCTTCGTCACCGAGGTTCCCGGACTCGAGCATCCCGGGTTCCCCATCGCCGAGGTGGCCGAGGACGGTTCATCGATCATCACCAAGCACCCGGGTACGGGCGGCCAGGTATCGGTGGGCACGGTCACCGCCCAGCTGGTCTACGAGATCGCCGGCCCCGACTACGCCAACACTGACGTGGTGGCCCGCTTCGACACCATCCAGCTCGAACAGCTCGAACCGGACCGGGTGCGGGTGTCGGGCACCCGGGGCCTGCCCGCACCGAAGGACGTGAAGGTGTCGATCAACCTGTTGGGAGGATGGCGCAACACCATGACCTTCGTCCTCACCGGGCTGGACATCGAAGCCAAGGCCGCCCTCACCCTCGAGACCATGGAGCGCAAGCTCGGTGGCGCCGAACAGTTCGCCGAATACGACGTCCGCCTGATCCGCTCCGACAAGGCCAACGCGCCAACCAATGCCGAGGCCTCGGCCCAGCTCCGGATCACGGTGAAGGACGCCGACCGGTCCAAGGTGGGCCGCGCCTTCGCCGACGCCGGCACCGAGCTGGCCCTGGCCAGCTACCCCGGGTTCCATCTCACCTCGCCCCCCACCGACGCCACCTCCTACGGCGTGTTCTGGCCCGCGCTGGTCCCCGCCGAGTTGGTGGAGCCCGTTGTGGTCCGGGCCGATGGGAGCCGCACTCCGGTCCCACACCAGGCGTTCCGGAGCGATGTGCACGGCACGCAGCCGGCGCCTCGGCCCGGCACGCAGCAGACATCGCCGGCCGGAACGGCCCCGTTGCAGGCATCGCCGGCCGGAACGGCCCCGCCCCTGGACGGACCCGGCCCCTACCCAGCGGAAGCCACAGTCCCGATGCCCCTCGGCACCCTGGTGGGCGCCCGTTCGGGTGACAAAGGGGGCAATGCCAACGTTGGCGTGTGGGCCCGTCAGGACGACCACTACCAATGGCTTTTCCATTACCTGACCGTGGAGCGCATGGCGCTGCTCATCCCCGAAGCGGCTGGGCTCGAGATCCGCCGATTCGAGCTCCCCCGTGTGCGGGCTCTGAACTTCGTCGTGGTCGGCCTGCTGGGCGAGGGGGTGGCGTCCTCCACCCGGCCCGATCCACAGGCCAAGAGCCTGGGCGAGTACCTTCGGAGCAGACTGGTAGACGTCCCGGTCTCATTTGTGCCCCACCACGGCTGAACGTCTGCCCGACCAGGGCTGAACGTCTGCCCGACCAGGGCTCAACGATCGCAAGGAGCCACCATGGATTTCACCCCAACCGACGAGGACGTCATGCTGCGCGCCGCGGTCAGCGCCATCGCCTCCAAGTTCGGCCACGAGTACTACGTGGCCAAAGCCCGCGCCGACGAGCGGACCACGGAGCTCTGGCAGGCCGTGGGCGAAGCCGGGTTCCTGGGGGTCAACGTCCCCGAGGAGTACGGCGGTGGCGGCATGGGCATCACCGAGCTGGCTGCGGTAGCCGAGGAGCTGGCCGCCGCCGGCTGTCCGCTGTTGATCATGGTGGTCTCCCCGGCCATCTGCGCCACCATCATCGCCAAGTTCGGCACCGACGAGCAGAAGCGGCGCTGGCTCCCCGGCTTTGCCACCGGCGAGCTGAAGATGGCCTTCGCCATCACGGAGCCGGACGCCGGTTCCAACTCCCATAACCTCTCCCTCACCGCCACCAAGGATGGGGACCTCTACCGACTGAACGGTTCGAAGTACTACATCTCCGGCGTCGACGAAGCCGATGCAATCCTCGTGGTGACCCGGTCGGGTATCGACAAGGACACGGGTCGGGGGCAGCTGTCCCTCTTCGTGGTGGACACCGACGCGCCGGGCCTCGAGCGGACCGTCCTGCCCGTCGAGATCACCGCCCCCGAGAAGCAGTACACGCTCTTCTTCGACAACGTCGAGGTCGACGCCGACCGGCTGATCGGCGCCGAAGGCGAGGGCCTCCGCCAGGTCTTCTTCGGCCTCAACCCGGAGCGGATCCTGTCCGCCTCCCTGGCCAACGGGATCAGCCGCTACGTCCTGGACAAGGCGGCCGCCTACGCGCGGGAGCGAGAGGTGTGGGGCACGCCCATCGGGCGCCACCAGGGCATCTCGCATCCCCTGGCCAAAGCCAAGATCGAAGTGGAGCTGGCCCGGCTGATGACCGACAAGGCCGGCTGGCTGTGCGACCATGCCGGCGACACTCCCGAGGCCGGCGAGGCCGCCAACATGGCCAAGTACGCCGCGGCAGAAGCTACGGCGGCGGCGCTCGATCAAGCCATCCAGACCCACGGCGGAAACGGCATGTCCTCGGAGTACGGCCTGGCCGACCTGTGGGGCATGGTGCGCTTGCTGCGGATCGCACCGGTCAGCCGGGAGATGATCCTGAACTTCGTGGCTCAGCACTCCCTGGGGCTGCCCAAGTCGTATTGATCGGGCTGATGGCGGCGCCGTACGGGCGGTGCTGCCGGGGCTTATCGGGCTCTCATCCATCACGGATCAGGCTCTGAACGGGAGGCGACGGTCGTGCGGACGGGCGCTGCTCGGGGACTGGCGAGTCAGGCGGTACGCTGGAGGAGCGGATCGCCCGTCCAAAGCACGGACAGGGCGACACTCCCGGGCTACCGCCACCCGCTCCGTACCACCCACCGAAAGGCCCGGCAACGCCCCCATGCAGTCCCGTGACGACATTCGCAACGTAGCCATCGTGGCTCACGTCGACC
>DASXMT010000471.1:0-9709 GCA_036495505.1 Acidimicrobiales bacterium
CCATCATCTTCGCTCCCGCCGGGGATGGTTCCACCCGACGGCGGGCATCCGATGCCTTCCGGCTCGGACTGGCAGTGGTCATCGTGGTGGTGGGCAGCGTCATCGTACGGGCCGACTCCAGTCCCGAGCTCCGCCTCGAGAGCTTCCTCCATGCTGCGCCCCAGGGCATCTCCTGGTTGGTCACCACGGTCTGGTACGCCGGCTCTCTGGGGGTGATAGTCGGACTGCTGCTCCTCGCCCTGGTCATGGGGCGCGCCGCCGTGGCCCGAAATGCCGCCCTAGCCGGCGGGCTGGCCTGGCTGGCCTGCGGTATCGCCGGCTGGGTGCTCGGCCCCGACGGCGGAAGGGCTCCCGTCGACGGCCTCCAAGGCGTCAACCAGGGCTACCCGGTGGCCAGGATGGCCGCCACCATCGCCGTGGCTTGTGTCACGTTGCCCTATCTCAACCGGGCATGGCGCCGGCTGGTGGTGGTGCTGGTGGCACTGGCATCCGTCGCCACCGTGGTCAACGGGGCCGGTCTCCCGTTCAACGTCCTGGTCGGCCTGGCCCTTGGGTGGGGTGTGGCCGCCGCTGTCCATCTGATCTTCGGCTCGCCGCTGGGCCTTCCCTCCCCCTTCGAGGTAGGCGACTCGCTGGCTGATCTCGGGGTGGAAATGAGGGACATCGTTGCCGCCCCCGATCAGGTCTGGGGGGTGGCGCGCTACTCCGGCAGAGGCGATGGTGGTTTGAAGCTGGACGTGTCGGTGTACGGCAGGGACGCGTCGAGTGCCCAATTGCTGGCCAAGGTCTGGCGGTTCTTCGTCTATCGCGACTCGGGGCCCACCCTGCAGCTGAGCAGGCTCCAACAGGTAGAGCACGAGGCCTACCTCACGCTGCTGGCCGGCCACCTCGGTGTGGCCGCGCCCACCATCGTCGCCTCGGGAATCGGCGGACCCGGCCATGACGCGTTGCTGGTGACCGATCCACCCCCCGGTCGCCACTTCGCCGACCTCGAGGCAGACGAGGTCTCCGACGCCGCCCTCGACGCCGCCCTGTCGACCATGCTCGAGCTCCGTAGGGCCGACGTGGTCCACGGGGGCATCAGCCCCCGGACCCTCGTCCTTGACGATGAGGGCTCGGTGGGCCTCACCGACTTCAGGAAGGCGTCGTCGGGAGCGCCGGCCAGGCGCCTCGACCTCGATCTGGCCGGTGCACTGGCTAGCTGCGCGCTGGTAGCGGGCGCCGATCGTACAGCGGAGGCTGCGCATCGCGTGCTCGACCCACCCACCATCGAGGCGGTCCTGGTGTGTCTGCAGCCGGCCGGTCTCGACCCCGCGGTGATCAAGGCCCTGCATCGCGACAAGGAGCTCCTCAAGACCCTCCGCCAGCAGTGCGCGGCCAAGGTCGGCGTCGAGCTTCCCGAGCTGACCGAGCTCAAGCGGGTGAGCGTCACCAACCTGGTGCTGATCGTCGGCTCCATCATCGGCATCTGGGCCCTCATCGGGGTGCTGTCCGACGTGTCCAGCTCGCTCAGCACCCTGGAGGGGGCTGACTGGGGCTGGGTCGCCGTGGTGTTCGTCTTTGGCCAGCTGCCCAACTTCGCCAGAGCGTGGGCCCTCACCGGCGCGGTGCCGGGCGACATGCCCCTCGGTGCCGTGACCCAGCTGCAGTTCGCCAATAATTTCACCGCCCTGGTCGGCGGGTCGATGGGGACGCTGGCCATGACCATCCGGTTCTTCCAGCGGCGGGGCTACGACGCGGCTGTGGCCATCGGCGCCGGCGTGCTCAACAGCACGGTCAGCTGGGTGGTGAAGGGCCTGTTGTTCCTGATCTCGCTCCCCTTCGCCCTCGGCTCACTGGACTTCGGCTCAAAGGACACCGAGACCGGGGGTCACGGCGACACGGTGTGGATCGTCCTGGCCGTCGTGGTCGGCGTCGGCGTCCTGGCCGGCGCGGTGTGGTTCATCCCCAAGATCCGCCATCTGGCCGCGAGCAAGGTCAAGCCCCACGTCGTGGCCGCGTGGGACGACCTGAAAACGCTGGCCCACCAGCCTCGCAAGCTGGTGGCTGTCTTCCTGGGCAACATCGGCGCCCAGCTGTTCACCGCCCTGGCCCTGGGGGCCGCCCTCCACGCCTTCGGCACCTCCCTATCGCTGCCCATACTCTTCGTGGTCATCACCTTGGCCTCGATGGTGGGCGCCGTCTCGCCGGTCCCCGGCGGGATGGGCTTGGTCGAGGCCGGCATGATCGCCGGCCTCGCTGCCGCCGGCGTGCCCCAGAACGTCGCCGTGGCGGCCGTGTTCACCCAGCGGCTGTTCACTGCCTACCTGCCACCCATCTGGGGTTGGTTCATCCTCATATGGATGCGGCGCAAGGAGTTGATCTAAGACTCGCCCGCCGGCCGGACTACGAGCTCCGGTCGACCACCCGCTCGACGAACCCGGCGTAGCGTTCGACGATGATCGGCCAGCGGAAATGCTGGTCGACGTAGGAGCGACCCAACGTCCCGAGCTCGGCCCGCAGTGCGCCGTCGGTGGTGAGGCGGTCGACGATGGCCTCGAACGCTCCGTAACCGGCAAAGGCCAGCCCCCCGCCCGACCGTCGACAGTGCTCACTGGTGGCGGCGCATGCGGCGTTGACCACTACCGGTATGCGGGCACTCCACGCCTCGGCCAACACCAACGAGAACGCCTCCCAGGGGGAGGGCGAGACAAGGGCCATGGCCTGGTTGAGCAGGGCCCACTTGGTGGCCTCGTCCACCGGCCCGAGCACGTCGATCTCTCCATGGGGCTCAGGTGCCTCGACCACCGGCCCGGCAAAGACGAGCCGGAGGGGTCCCGGCCGGCGCTGTTTGTAGGCGGCGAACAACGAAGCCAGCAGCCGACTTCCCTTGTGGCCCTCGACCCGCCCCAGGCACACCAGGTAGGGATCCCGTGGCACGGGACCGCTGTCGCCGCGTCCTGCCTCCAGGTCCGGGTCGTCGACTCCGAGGCCCAACAACAACTGGGCATGCTCGGCCACCGGGAACGTGCGCTGGACCAGGTCCCGCTCGGCCGTGGTCTGGAAGACCAGACCATCGGCGGCGGCAAACACCCGGGGGAAGACAGGCAGCAAGAGCGCGGGCTCGTCGTGGGCCGCGGGGTGAAGGATGGTCGGGAGGGTGGCCTGGTCGATGACCCTGGCCGTCGGATGGTACAGGTACGGGTAAAAAGCCAGCGCATCGGCCGACGATCCGAGCGCCACCTCGGAGAGCTCGGGGGACACGGGGCCCTGGAGATCGAGCCAACGCTCGGCATCCGCGGCGCTGGCACGGAGCGGGTCGGCCAACAGGGCGGCCGACAGCGGATGGAACGAGGGCTCGCGTCCCTGTGTCGACGGGAAGCGGCGCACGAGCACGCCGTTCACCAGCTCGTCTCCGGCGGGGTACTCGTTGTCCCAGGTGACGAAGTCGCGGGCACAGGTGGTCAACACCTCGACCGACCAGTCGCCCCGTGCCACCAGGTGCTCGGCCAGCAGGCGGGCCGCCGTCTCGGCGCCACCGATGATCTCGAGACCGTACCGGGGGACGACGAAGGCCAGCCTCACCGCATCAGTGCCAACGACGCGTCACCGATAAACGGCGACTCGTCGCCGCTCACGCCGCGTAGGCGGACTCGAGCGCCGATGCGAAGCTCGCTCGCACCCGCTCCAGGGAGAACGAGGTGACCCGCTCGGTCGCCCGCCGGGCCAGGGCGGCTCGCAACTGGTCGTCGGTGACCACCCGGTTGATGGCCGCGGCGACCAGCGCCGGGCTCTTCTCCGGGAGGACCAACCCGGCACCGTCGACCGTCTCGGGAACCGCGGTGGAGGTATGGGCCACGATGGGGACCCGGTGGTACATGGCCTCTAACAAGGGGACGCAGAACCCCTCGTGGTTCGAGAGGCAGACGAAGACGTCAGTGGCCGCGTAGTAGGCGATCAATTCCTCGTGGGTCACTGAGCCGGCGATCTCGACGGCGTCGAGCAGACCGAGCTCGTCGGCGAAGCGCTCCACCGCCACCCGGTAGTCCTCGCTGATGGCACCGCCCACCAATCGGAGGCGGGCCTTGCCGTCGTAGAGCTGCCGGTAGGCGGCCAGCGCCTTGACCAGGTCGTGCTGCGCCTTGTGGGGCGAGACCTTGCCCACGAACAGCAATGAGGTACCGCCGTCGGCCTGTTCGGCTCCCAGCCGGTGGGCCAGGACCGGATCGGGCTGACCGGCGAAACCCTCCAGGTCGATGAGCAGGGGCACCGTGGTCGTCGAAGGGTATCCGGCGTCGATGAGCTCCTGCTCGTTGAAACGCGAATCGGCCACCGCGAACTCGGTCACCGGGGCCAGGGCCTCGAGCTGGGCCCGGCCCCATCGGACTTCTTCGCCCACCGCCGGAATCCACGGCTCGAGGAGGTCGGCCGGCGTGATGTTGTGGTAGTTCACGAACTTGCGCTCGCTGCGATCGCGGAAGATGTCGCCGACCCCGCTCCCGATGGAGAGCTGGTAGAGGAGCACCCGATCGGGCGACGACCTGTCCCCCAACCGCTCGACCGGGTACCCGTAGTCGAGGCGGTCGGCGGTGGCGTTCCCGTAGAAGATGTCGGACTGGAAACCGCGGTTGCGCAACAGGTCGCGCAGCTGCAGCACGTGTCCTCCGATGGCGTCTCGACTGGCCAGGGACGGGATCACCTGGTCGATCCGGGGGGCAGCCATCAGAAGAAGGAGCTCTCCCCGGCGAGGGCGATCGGGGGCACGACGGGGACCTCGCCCGTGTGGCCCGTCGACCGAAGGCGAAAGCTCACATCCAGCGGCAGGCGGACCCGGCCCGTCGACCGTCCCGGATTGACCACCTCGAACTCCGTGACGTGTTCCTTCCAGTCGACGATGTTCACCTGGCTCAGGCTGCGGACCCCCACGTTGACCGAGTACGTCCCATCGAGCAATGGCACCTCGGCAAAATCGAAGCGCACCGTGCCGCCCCCGAGCGGTATCTCCATCTGGCACGCCGGATCGTCGGGGTCGGAGGCGAAGACCAGCTCGTTTCGATCGTCGTATATGGCGATGGAGGCTACGGCGTCGGGCACCGGGGCCAGGCTGTCGAGCTCGGCGGTGACGGTGAGGGACTCACCCGGGTAGAGGTGGGGACGGGTCCCGCTGCCCCCGTGCTCGGCCAGCACCCTGTCGATGGCGAACACGTTGGCCTCGACCGACGCCGCCTCGTTCATGCCCACGCCCAGCAGATCGGCCAGGAAGACGCGGATGGCCTCGCCCGGCTCGTCGACGGAGATGACCTGGCCGTGGTTGATCACCATGGCCCGCTCGCAGTTCTGTCGGATCACGTCGGTGGCATGGGACACCACCACAATGGTCCGGCCCTCCTGTTGGAACCGCTTCACGTGGTCCAGGCACTTTCGCTGGAAGGCGGCATCGCCCACGGCAAGGACCTCGTCGACCAGAAGAACGTCGGGCTCCACGTTCACGGCAACGGCGAAGCCGAGGCGGACGTACATCCCTGACGAGTAGTACTTGACCTGATTGTCGATGAACTGCTCGAGCTCGGCAAAGGCCACGATGTCGTCGAAGCGTCGTTCGATCTCGGCGTGCGACAGCCCCAGCAATGACCCGTTCATGTAGATGTTGTCCCGGCCGGAGAGCTCCTGGGCCATGCCCGCGCCCAGCTCCAACATGGCGGCCAGGTTGCCCCGCACCCGGACCTCGCCCGATGTCGGTTTGAGGATGCCGGCCACGCACTTCAACAGGGTCGACTTCCCGGACCCGTTGCGTCCCAGGATCCCGAAGGTGGTGCCCTCGTCGATCTCGACGTTGACGTCCTTCAGGGCCCAGAAGGGTGTGAAGGGCATGCGGCCCCCGTGGAGCACGCGCTCTTTCATGGAGCTGTACTTCTCGTTGTACAGACGGAAGCGCTTGGAGAGGTCGGCGACCTCGATGGCGTGGGCCATGGGGCTACAGCTCCTCGGCGAAGTTGCCTTCGAGCTTCCCGAAGACGACCAGGGCCAGCAGGAAGAGCCCACAGGCCACGACGAGCTCGATGGCCAGGCCGCCGGCGTAGTACCCGAGGCCCAGGTGGGGTAGGAGGTTCTCGAGGATCGGCTTGGTCCCGGGCGGAGATCCGGGGGGCAGGTAGTAGTAGTGGTCCTTCCCGTAGATGGCCCGCTGGAAGGTCATGGCGATCGGGGTGATCGGGTTGATGATCAGGTACGCGTAGAGCAGGTGATAATGCCGCAACTTGGGGGCGACCGTGCCGTAGGCGTAGACGATCGGGGTGGCCCAGAACCAGGCCATGAGCAGAACCTCGGTGAGATGTTGGGTGTCCCGGAGATAGACGTTCACCGCCGAGAGGAACACGCAGAAGGCGCTGGCCAACACGATCAACACGACAAAGGCCAACGGGAGTGCGGCCAGGAACTCGTAGTCGGGGTGAAGGCCGAAGGCCACCAGGACGATGACCATCACCGCCGCTTGGATGGCGAACAGGAAGATGGCCACCCCCACTTGGGACAGGGCCAACAGCTCCCGAGGGAAGGCAACCTTCTTCACGATCCCCGCTCGACCCACGACGGCTCCGCACGCCATCATCGATGCGTTGTTGAACAGGTTCCACACCATGAGCCCGCAGAACAGCCAGATGGCGAAGTTGGGAATGGTGCTGCGGCTGATGACCCGGAAGATGACGTAGTAGATCCCCAACACGAGGGCCGGGTTGAGCATCGACCAGAAGTAGCCGAGGATCGACTCCTTGTACCTGACCTTGAGGTCGGTGCGGATGAACAGCATCAACAGCTCCCGCTGCTGCCAGATGGCCTTGAGCCGCGGCAGGAGCTGGATGTCCGCACTGACGACGGAGACCCGGTCGTTCGCCTTGCGGGGAGGGAAGGGATTGCCGTGGCGGTCGAAGTTGACGGCGGCGGCCTGGCCCTCCTCGGTGGTCTCGGTATGCACCCCTCCCGGGTCGAGACCAGCGGGTCCCGCCTCCCGCACGCTCACGGGGCGATGGCCTCCGCAGTGGCTTTGCCGTCGTCGAGGATGTCCTTTTGGATCACCTCATCGATGAAGCCGTACTCCTTGGCCTCATCAGCGGTGAACCATCGGTCCCGGTCCGAGTCGGCTTCGATCCGCTCCACCGGCTGGCCGGTGTGGAACGAGATGCGCTCGGCCATCATCCGCTTCAAGTAGATGATCTGCTCGGCTTGGATGGCGATGTCGGCCGCCTGTCCCTGCATCTGGCCCGACGGCTGATGCATAAGGATCCGGCTGTGCGGGAGGGCGAAGCGCTTGCCCGGGGCCCCGGCGCACAGGAGGAACTGGCCCATCGAGGCAGCCAGGCCCACGCAGGTGGTCCGGATGTCCGGTCGCACGAACTGCATGGTGTCGTAGATCGCCAGGCCGTCGGTGACCGAGCCTCCCGGGGAATTGATGTACACCGAGATGTCGCGGTCGGGATCCTCCGACTCGAGCAGGATCAACTGCGAACAGACCAGGTTGGCCGTGTTCTGGTCGATAGCCGAGCCGATGAAGACGATACGTTCTTTCAACAGGCGCCTGAAGATGTCGGCACCGGCCGCAAGGTCATCCGAGCCGGCCCCGAGCACGTCCGGCGCAATGGCGGTCGGGGTAGCGCCGACGAGCGCGCCGGTGGGTCGGCGAATGTCGCCACTGAAGTCATCCATAGGGGCAAAGCCTACTTGGTCGCCGCTTCCCATCGTGGCAGCCCAGCAACCCGAACTCCCCTCTCATCGGACCCCGCCGGTACCGGCGGCTACCCCCTGCAGCGCCTCGACCAGCCGCTTCCCGGCCGAATCGATGGCCAGGCGCCGGAGTTGCTCCTCGGCTCCGGCCAGGGCCCGCTTCCGAGCTTCCGGATCAATGTGCACGCGCTGCACCGCCGCTGCCACCTGCAGCGGCTGGGTCCCGGGTAACAGGACGCCCACGTCACCGAGGGTTTCGGAGACAGCGCCGGCGTCGTGGGCCACCACGGGTACGCCCTGGCGCATGGCCTCGACCAGGGGCACGCCGAATCCTTCGTGGGCTGACAGCATGACAAGGACCTCTGCCACCTCGTAGCACGCGGCCAGTTCCGCTTCCGAGATGCCGCTCAGGAACCGGACGGCGTCCCCCAGGCCGAGCTGGGCGGCATAGCGACGGAGGGACTGCGCATAGTGGGGTTCCGCCGGCGCGCCGACCACGATCAGGGTGGCCGATGGATCGTCGGTCATCCGGTGGGCGAACAGAGCAGCGATGGCCAGGTGGTGAGATTTGTTCGGGGCCAGGCGCCCCACCGACAGCCACGCCCTGGACCCGGAGACGGACTGCAACCAGCGACGGAAGGCGGGGTCGGCCGGAGGCAGCGGGCGGCCCGCGGTCAGTACGGGGATCACCGAGGTGGACGGGCATCCGGCCTGGCTCAGCTCTGCCCGATCGAACTCGGACACGGCGATGCCCAGCGCGGAGCCGGGTGCCACCAAGGCCAGCTCCTCGAGACACGTCGCCTGGATCTGGGTGATCCCCAGGTTCCACGGGGCGAAGAACCGAGGAGGGGTGACGCTGTGGTAGTTGATGACCAAGGGCTCGTCCCGCTGCACCAGCCAACGGGCCATGGCCGACTCGGTGGCGAACTGGTAGACGAGCACGTCGCCCGGCTCCGCCTCGGCTTCGTAGTCGAGGTAGGGGGAGGTCTCCTCGGCCGTGTGCGGATCGGGGATCTGGGAGTAGATCTTCGACGCCACCCCTTCGGCGCGCAGGAGTGCCTGGAGAGCAAGGGTGTGCTCCCCCACCGCGTCGTGGCGGTGCAGCATGGGCACGAATTGATGGATGGCCGCCACTAGCGACGCCTCCCGACGATGGCATGGGTGACCTCTCCGCCCTCAGCCGGGTGCCAGTGGACGTCGACCAGCCCGACTCGATCGAAGACTGCGGTCCACGTCTCGGGGTGAAGCGGACGCCCGGGAGCGAGATCGAGCACCGTGACCGGACGGGCATCGGACCAGGCCTGCTGATCGGTGGGGAGCACGGCCACCGTGGCCCCCGGTGCCGTCTTGCTCATGGCCAGCTCGATGAGGAGCAGCTTTCCCGGCAGGTCAAGGCGGTCGATGCATCCGCTCAGGACCAGGCCGGCCAGTTCCCCGTCGGCCCGGTCGGTGAGCCGATCGGCCACCTCGCCGAGAGCCACCGCATCACCGGCGTTGGACCAGACGCGCTCCGCCCTCGGCTCGATCCCGTCGGCCTGATAGCCCGCCGCGGCCAGAGCCGCGAGCAATGAGCCATCCCCCGACTCGCCATGGACGACCGGCCCCTCCACCTCGGGGGGGATGAACCAGCTCGACAGGCGGTCGGCCCAGGGCCCGACATCGGCCTCGGGATCGTCCGCGGACAGGTCGGGGAACAGGTCGGTGACCACGTCGGCCCGTCGCTCCAATCGGTCGAGCCGGGCGGCCAGGAACCGGAGTGCGTCCCATGCCGCAGTGAGCTGCTCGCCCATGGTCAGCGCCTGGGCCTCTGCCAGCTCGGTCGCTGTCGCCCTCGAATCGGCGGCCAACAGGTCGGCTACGGCGGCCACCACCTCGCCCACCATGCGCTGGCCCACCTGGGCCGAACGCCCGTGAGCCCATACCTCGGGGGGCAATCCTCTCCAAGGCTCGACCGTCGCTTTGGGGGCGGGAGGCGGCTGGGGGTTGAGGCGGGTCATGGACTCCTCGAAGTTCC
>DASXMT010000472.1:0-2879 GCA_036495505.1 Acidimicrobiales bacterium
GGGTCGATGTACCCTGAGAGTCGTGTTCGAGCGCTTCACTGACAGAGCGCGAAGGGTGCTCGTCTTGGCGCAAGAAGAAGCTCGTCTACTTAATCACAGCTTCATCGGCACCGAACACATCCTGCTTGGACTGATCCAAGAGGGTGAAGGCGTGGCCGCCCAGGCTCTGAGGGCGCTCGACGTCTCCTTCGAAGAGGTGCACCTGGAGGTCGAAGAGACAGTGGGTATGGCGGGTTGGCCACCAAGCGGGTCGCCCCCGTTTACCCCGCGGGTCAAGAAACTCCTTGAGCTTTCATTGCGCGAAGCCATGCAGCTCGGCCACGCCTACATCGGGACCGAGCACTTGCTCCTGGCCCTTGTCCGCGAGGGCGATGGCGTCGCTGCCACCGTCCTGCGGAGCCTCGGGGTTGAACTTGGCAGCGTGCGAAGAGAAGTGATCAGACTCATGTCAGGCGGAGGTGACCTGGGTGAATCTCTACAGCAACGGCTTCTCGGTTCTCGGATGCCTGGCGTCGGTCGCGGGTGGGCGCCGCCGGCTTGGGATCGCCCCTCTGAGGGGACGATTCCGGCGGTGGTCGCTGTCGATCAGCTCGTGGCAGAGAACGATCTCATGGCAGTCGTCCTCGACTACCTGGAGGTCTATCCGAACGGTCTCACGATCAGCGTCGTTGCGCGTGTCAACCCCCGCAAGGTGGCCGACATGATGGAGACGCTCCGCTCCGTGGGGCAGTATCGCTGGCCACAGGTCGGAGTGCGATTTTCCGACGGGACAACCGCCCTTGGGACTGCTGCGATGGGGTTGACTCCAGATATCCCCAAAGACGAGGAGGGACTTCCGACGGAACCCATCGTCCGGTTGGTCGGTGGGAGCAGCGCACCGGGTGGGTGGCGGGCGTGGGCATGGGTCTATCCCCTTCCCCCGGACGGGCCGCTCGAAGTCCTCGTCGCAGTCGAGGCTGCGGGGTTGAGCGAAGCGGCCGTGACCATCGATGGAGCCGTGGTGCGATCCGCAGCTGGGCGGGCCCGGGTCATCTGGAGCTGACTGAGGCGCCTGCGACCCGGCGTTCGGGCAATTCGGGTGGCGCTTTATGAAACCTGCTTTTGCATCGGTCCCGCGCCCAGTACTAGCGAGTCACGGCAACTCCTGATTTGAGAGATCCGATAGCTCGTCAAGCAGCGTCGGCCCTTGCCGAGGTCCGGCCCCAAGGGACCAAGCGAACGTGCCGGCCCAGTCAACCTCGCCGTAGAAGCCGCTGGGACCAATCGTCGAGTAGAGCGGTCCGGCCACCCGTGTCGCAGGAGCACCATCACTGTTGATCAACCACAAATCGTCCTCAGCCACTACAACCATGGCGTTCCCTTGCGCGCTCGGCACAGCCAGCAGCGACCCGGCGGGTGCGGAGGTCATGGGGCCCGGAGGTTCTCCGGGGACCATCGCCCACATTGCGTTCGTTGTATCCCATTGGGCCATCCAACCCGATGAGAAGCCGGCGGTCCCGGTCGTGCCGAACGGTCCGGCGCCGGAGGCCACCGAGAAAATCAGCGCTCCGAATGGGGACCAACTTGGGGCAAGTCCCACAGTGGACGCCGGAATGGGCTCCGCTTGGCAGGTGGCGGCAGGGAAGCGGCACACGTCAACGTCTCGCCCTGCCGACCAGATGGTGCGGCCTCCGCCTGATACGACGGCGACAGCGTCTCCACCGGGTTGGGGTGCCAACCAGGTGGATCCCACTAACGAGGTCGTCAAGGCCACGGGTTGGGCACGGCCAGATTCGAGGCTGTACAGCGTGAGGCCGTCCTCCTCGATGGAGGCTGAGAACCCTGTGTCCTCCCAGAACAAGAGCCCGCCCCCCTCGGGCCACCAGCCAGCCAGCTCGATCCCCGAATCGCTCAACTGATAGAGGGTCACCGGTGAGCCACCGCTCACCGAGACAGTGCCGAGCCGAGCCTGTGGTTGGGTCGCAGGAGAGGTTGGCGTCGCGGGCTGCGCGGAAGCGAGCTCGTCGAAGGCCAGTTCGCTCCCGTCGGGCGACCATGCGATGGCGCCCACGCCGTCTCCCACTCCGACAGGCACGCTCTTGGGGGGTGAACCCGGATCTTCGATCCATACCTCCACGGGACCGAAGACCGGGTCGTTACCAGGTGCCACCGTATAGGCCAAGACGGAGGCGACAGGGGACCAAGCAAACATCCCGACCGCGGTGATTGCGACTTCGTTGGATTGAGAAGATCCGGCCCTGACTAGCCACAGGGAGGGAGCTGGCACGTCGAATCCGTTGGCTGGACCGGTGTACAAGAACGCGAGCCACTGGGAGTCAGGTGACCATGCTGGATTGCTATCAAATCCGCCGTTGGTCGGTCCCGTGATAGTGATGAGGGCTCCTGTGTTCGAGAGCACTTCAAGCTGGCCGCTCGAGACGAAGGCAAGATCCCCATGGCCCGCCCACGCCGGGCCATTGACGCTGAGAGGTCCTGGCGCTGGAGGATCAGGGGGACCTGGTGGCGTTACCGAAGCAGGAGCGGCTACCGGGGCGGGGTTGGGGTTCGGACGTGAAGCAGACGATTGTCTGGAACTGGTGTAAGGCGTTCCGGAAGGCGCTTCCAGGATGCCGAAAACGGCAGCGGCCGCGGCCATTGCAGTTACAAGGGTCAGTGCCGTCCACGGCATCACTCTCCTCGGACGCTGCTTCAACCGTCACCTCCTCATGAGGTTGTTGGGCCGCGGTCTCTCAGTACATCATCGACCCAGCAAATGCCTCCCGCCAGCGCGCCCCTCTCCATCTCGGCTGCGTTGGCCAGAGACACAGCCCCGGAGGTGTCAAAGCACTGTGGGCTTGGGCGAGGCCTTCGCCAGCCCCTGAAGTGGAATCGCTTCGCGA
>DASXMT010000473.1:0-2875 GCA_036495505.1 Acidimicrobiales bacterium
TCAACGTGTTCCGGTTCCGGGCCGGCCGGACGGTGTTCCGGCTCCACGACGGGAGCTCGGACCCGCCCGCCGGCAGCGCGGTCATCAGCCCCGGCGCCGGATCGACCATCGCCGCCGATGAGACACCCCTTCTTCTGGCCGCGTTCAACGGCGGGTTCAACAGTTCGACGGGGGTAGGCGGATTCGAGGTCAGCTCTCAGGTGCTGGTTCCGTTGGTGGCCGGGATGGCCAGCTTTGTCATCGATGCCGATGGCACAGCTCGGGTCGGGGTCTGGGGCAGGACCGTCCCCGTGGCCGGCGAGCAGGTGGTCAGCGTCCGGCAGAACCTGCCTCCCCTGGTCATCGGAGGTCAGCCCAGCGCGGACATCGGCGATGTGTCGGCCTGGGGGGCGACTCTGGGGGGCGGTACCACCGTGGCTCGGAGCGCCCTGGGGGAGGACGCACAGGGAAACATTCTCTACGCCGGCGGCGAGTCGCTGCAGCCCTCCGACCTGGCCGCCGCCCTGGTCAATGCCGGGGCGGTGACGGCAATGGAGCTCGACATCAATCCCGAGTGGGTGCAGCTCGATTGGGCTCCCACCCCCGGCGGCCCGTTGAACGCTGGCATTCCCGGCCAGAATCGCCCCGCCGATCAGTACCAGGAGGGCTGGAGCCGGGACTTCGTAACGGTCCTGGCCACCGGTTGACCACCCTCGCGGCTGAACGCTGAACCGGCCGACCCCGCACGGACGGTCGATCGCCGCTGAGCCTCTGCGCCCAGCGCTTGTCCGGCTCAGCAGGTGGACGAGGGCGCCGAACTGCCCGGTCCGGTCTCGGGGTCGTCGACCACGCCCTGGCCCCCCGGCGGGAGGACGGCGCCGAGGTGGACTACATACCACTGGCCCCGCCACGAGATCATCGAGGCGATTCCGAACGACTCGGTCTGGCCGTTCACCTGGTACACGAGCCGGGAGTTGGGGACCTCGAAGTACCCCACGTCGTTGTAGCAGACACCGGGCGGGACCCAGTGTCCGAAGGAGGAAGGGGCGTTGACCCACACGAACTGCGCTTGGGCGGCATCGGCGCCCAGAAGAGCGTGGGCGGCGCCGATGTCGAGGCCGAAGTCACCCACCAGCCGATCCTCGAAGTCGGACTGTGCGCCGCCGATCGTCTTGAGCTGGAGGTAGGCCGCTTCCGGGAAGAACGCGGGCATGGCCGTGGCCACCGAATTGCTCACCACCCCGTTCCACAGCGCATCCATCGCCGCCGTGAACTGGGGCGTGTCGGTCGAGGGGAAGTCCTCGGTCTGAGGCAACGACCCCACGCCCGTGGTCGTCGTGGTGACGGGAGGGGCCGTGGTGGTCGTGGTCGGCGCGACGGTGGTCGACGTGGTGGGGTCGGGAGCGGGTGCAGAGGTGGATGTCGATCCGTGCCTGGACACGGCGGCCTGCTGGCCGGAACCGCGGGTGAGCAACACGGTGATGCCCACCACGGTCAACACGACGGCCAGCCCCAAGACGGCGATCCGGTCCCACCGCACCCGGGTCCGTCGTCGGTGGGTCGGGCGACGGGGCGGTCCCGCCTGCTGCTGGCCCCGTGGCCGTGGTGGAGCCGGCGCCTGGGCGCGGTTGCGCCGGTCGAAGGAGTCAGCCATGGTCGGCCCGATGGTAGGCCGGGATTTCGTGTCTCACTGCGCCGCGGAGCCGCCCGACTGGGGATCCGGCGCTTGCAGACCGATGCCCGGATCCGCGTACCACTTGAGCTCGATGGCGTTGCCGCTCGGGTCCGAGATCGTCGCCTTGGTCTGCTGGCCGGCCGTCCCCCGGTGGTCGGTGGAGACGGGGCGCAACCACTCGACCGCCTGGCCACCCAGCCGGGCCACCAGGGCATCGAACTGCACCTCACTGAGGGCCACCCCGAAGTGGCGAACGCCGGCCTCGTCCGCCGCCAGCACCTGGTCGGGTTGCTCGTGCAGGGTGACCTGCATCCCGTAGAACCAGATGTCCATCCAACCCTCACGCTCCCGCCCGGGGCGGCAACCGAGCACGTCCACGTAGAACTGCCTGGACTCGGGCAGGTCCCGCACGGGCAGGGACAGGTGCAGGATCGGCGTCACGGTGCCATTCTCACAGGATCGAGCGGTCGCCCTGCGCTGCCGGGTGGACACCGTCCCGGAGCGCCCTACCGGTTGGGGGACCCGGAGTCACAGCTGATGGCCGGTGCCGGCGGCGGTGAAGGGCGCGGGCCAAAGCGGTGACGACGACGGCGGAAGCAATCACGGGAAGGGGTCCCATCGACATCGTGTAGCGGTTGTTCTCCCCGAATTCGATCAAGGACGTGGTAGCGAGCAAATAGACGACAGTGAGCCATAGGAACGTCAACGTGACGGCGGATCCTCGGTCGCGCCGCCGCCAGCGCCAGACGAGAAACGGGCTCCCGGCGATGGTGAGCCCGAGCAGCAACAGGGTGCTGTACGAGATCTGGGAAGGTGTGGGTCCCTCGTTGAAGTAGAGGGCGGGGCCGGCAGGATTGGGGTCGTCGCTGGGCTGCACCATGACGACCGCGTCGTAGAGCCGGGACCAGCCGAGGACATGACTGCGGTTGATGGCCACAAAGCTGTATTGGTCCGGAGGCACCGTGGCCAACGCAGTCGATTTGGCCACCATGCCCGTGTAGAAACCCGGTTCCGCCCGGATGAAGGCCAGATCCTCGCGGAGGAACTTCTTCGAGGCCTCCACATAGGCGAGGTTGTTGAAGTTCGGGGTGCCGTCGGATCTGACGGCTTGGTCGAGCGCCCCGCTGCCGCTGCGGGAGGGCGGGAACCAGCGCGGGACGTAGTTGCTGACCGCTGCGAACGTGGGTACCTCGGCGAATGGGGTCAGGATGTGGGACCGTA
>DASXMT010000474.1:0-9247 GCA_036495505.1 Acidimicrobiales bacterium
CACCTGCACGACGTGCAGGTAGTCAACAAGACCGGGCGCGATGAACGCGCGCATCATGGTCGGGCCCCCGCCGATGCGAATGTCCTGGCCGGCGGCTGCGTCCCGCGCCACCTCGAGTGCATCCGCCGGCGCGGCGTCGAGGAAATGGAACGTCGTACCACCCTCCATGTCCAACGGCGGGCGCGGACGGTGGGTCAGGACGTACGTCGGCGTGTGGAACGGCGGATTATCGCCCCACCACCCGCGCCACTCCGGGTCGTCCTGCCAGCCCGGAGGGCCGAACTTGCCCGCGCCCATAATCTCCGCACCGATCCCGGGTCCGTGCCGAGCGGCCATCGCGTGATCGACACCCTCGGTGCCGCCCGACTCGCCGAGGAGTTCGTTGCGGCCGAACCGAGTGGCGAACATCCACTCGTGGAGCCGATGCCCGGCGTGGCCGAACGGCGTGTCGAGGGCCTGCCCCTCACCAGTGGCGAACCCGTCGAGCGAGATCGAGAAGTTGTGGATACGGACACGCGACACGGCGGGCTCCTTCGGGTGGTGGTAGTCGGGTCAGACTGGTTGACGTGTCCCGCGGCGAGATTTCATCGGCCGTGGGATTCAGGCGACCCGGGATTCGTCGGTACGTCGGACCCCGCTTAGATCCGAAGGGCCGACTTGGTGGAACATTCCACCTATTTCGGCGGAATACGACCATCTCACCTGCATGTTTCTGGTGTCGGAGGGGGGACTTGAACCCCCACGCCCTTGCGGGCACTAGCCCCTCAAGCTAGCGCGTCTGCCTATTCCGCCACTCCGACGAGTGGTGCCGAATGTGTCCATCAGGCGTCAGGCATGGTAGCGCAGCCACCGTGCCCGACCGGCACCCCTCGGCCGACGGCGGCGACACCTAAGCCTTCGATTTCACCGGCTTCGGTTTCAACGCGGTCCAGTTGGCCACGTTCCACAGCAACCCGGTGCTCGACGGGTTGTACTGGATGGTCCCCAGCTGTACGCCGTGAGCCAGGAATGCCGGCTCCTGGAACAGGGGCAGGGCAATCATCTGGTTCCAGAGCTGCGTATCGATCTGGGCGTAGTAGGTGGCACCGTTCACCGGATTGAGCTCCTGGCTGGCCTGGCGAAAGAGCTGGTCCAAGGAGGGGTCGCTGTAATTGCTCCAGTCCTCCGACCCCCCCGGTTCGGGCACGCCGAGCTGTTCGGAGTACCAGGCCATGGTGCTGGTCAGAAAGGTGCTCGCCGTCCTCGACACCAGGGCCAAGTCGTAGCTGTTTGACCGGGCGGCGTCGTCCATGCCCGACACCCCGTCCACCGGCACGGTGACCACCTCGAACCCCGCCGCCTCGAGTTGGTCCGCCACCAGATCGGCCACGCTGGCGATCCACGGGTCCCCGGACTCGACCGCCATCTTGAGCACGATCGGCTTGCCGGCGATGTCCTCGTACGGCCCAAATACCAACCGCGTGTACCCGGCCGTGGACATCAGCGTATCGGCGGCACCGGCATTCATGCCGGCATAGGCGGCCGATGCCTGGGAGGTCGCGTACTGAGGCTGGGTGTTCACGGCGAGATGGTCGTTGTCGATGGCCGGCGATCCCTGGACCGAGCCCAACGCATCGTTCAGCAGCTTCGACCGGTCCAATGAGTGGGAGATCGCCTGGCGCACCGCCAGCGTCCCCGTCACCGGGCTCCTCACGTTGAATTCGAGCTGCAAGAATTGCATCGAGTTCCGTATCTGGCTCTGCACGTTGGGCAACGAGGTGACCCGATTGAGATTGCTGAGGTCGAAGCCGTTCGGTTGGCTGACCGTCATCTTGCTGTTGGACAGGGCCCCGATCGACGCGGCGGGGCTCTGGTTCTCCTTGATCACCACCCTGGACAGGCTGGGCTTGGTTCCCCACCACTTGCTGTTGGGGACCAGCACCACGGTGCCGTTGGACGACACCGACTGGATGGTCATGGGACCGGCCGACAGGTCCCGCGCCGGGTTGAACGTCTGAAACCCGGTGTTCCACCCCACCTGCTCGGCGATGTGGGCCGGCACCATGTTGGCGAACAGGGCCCGCCAGTCGGTGAACGGGGTACCGAAGAGCACCGTGACCGTCTTGCCATCGGCGCTGGGCGTGATCGAGTCGATGTCTCGGTAGCCGAGGGTCGAAGCGACGTCGTAGGGCTTTCCGTCCACGTCGGTACCGACGCCCCGCTGGGACTCCCATGCGTAGATGAAGTCCTGGGCTGTGACCGGCGTCCCGTCCGACCACACGGCCTTGGGATTGATCACATAGGAGATGGTCAAGGGGGCGGGCCTGAGCACCTCGACGCTCTGGAGCAGGGCGTTGTTGGGCACGGCCAGGTTCTGAGGGTTGACGATGTAGGCGCTGGGGAGGACCGAGGCCATCACCGTCGGCGTGGCCGACGCCGCCCCTGCCGACGTGTTCGGGTTGAACCCGGCCATGCCCTGGTCGAGGTCGACGGTCGCCGATCCCCCCTGTGTCGCCACCAGTCCCGAGGGCGGTGGCTGGTCGACCTGGCGGATCCGGTTCGCACCGATGTGGTCCACCGCAGCCACAATCACGATGATCACGATGATGACCAGGGGCAGGGTCCACCGCGAACGGTGTCTGGCCCATAAAGCGGTGATCCGGTGCCGGCGACCGACGGGCTCGGCGCCGTCGACGGTCACTGCAGACGAAGGATCAGCGTCAGATTGGTGAATGCGAAGATGATGGCAACCGTGATCGTGATCCGGTCGAGGTTCCGTTCGACCACCGTGGAGCCGGCGGCAGCAGATCCGACCGACCCACCGAACATGTCGGACAGCCCGCCACCCTTACCACTGTGCATCAAGATCAAAAAGACCAGCGCCAAAGACGCCAGGACTTGCGCCACGACGATCACTGTGGTCAACAACACGCGGGTGGCCTCCTTAGGCTACGGACCGCCCCGAAGGCTACCAAACTCAACGGCCCCGGCTGCCGGCACCCCTGATGATGTCGACGAAGGCGGCGGCATCGAGGCTGGCCCCTCCGACCAGGGCGCCGTCGACGTCCGGACAGGCGAGGAGCGATGCGGCGTTGTCCGCGGTGACCGACCCTCCGTACTGGATGCGCACCTGGGAGGCCGCCTCCTCGCCGGCACCTTCCCTGATCCTCGATCGGATCCAGGCACCCGCCTCCTGGGCGTCGTCGGGCGTGGCCGGCTGCCCCGTGCCGATGGCCCAGATCGGCTCATAGGCGATGACCATGCCCGAGAGCTGCTCGGCCGTCACCGATGCCACCACGGCGGCGACCTGGCTGGCCAGGCGCTCGTGTGCCTGGCCGGCTTCCCGCTCGTCGCCGGTCTCCCCCACACAACAGATCGGGGTCATCCCGTTGCGGAACACGGCGGCCAGCTTGGCCACGACGATCTCGTCGGTCTCGCAGAAGTGCTGACGGCGCTCGGAGTGACCGACGATGACGTACTGGATGTGCATCTTGGCCAACATGAGCGCGCTGACCTCGCCGGTAAAGGCCCCGGAGTCGGCGATGGCGCAGTTCTGGGCGCCCAGCGACACGGGGATCGCCTCTGCTTCGACCACGGTCTGGACCGAGCGCAGGTCGGTGAAGGGAGGATGCACGGATACGTCGATGGAGGAGACGTCAGTCGACGTGAGTCGGAGGCCGAGATCCCGCGCCGCGTGGATGGCCTGGAAATGATCGAAGTTCATCTTCCAGTTGCCACTCACCAGCGGTCGCCGGCGAGTTGGGTCGCTCACGAGTCAGCCCGCACCCGACCACCCGGTCGCGGGGCGTTGCCGGCAGATCGCAGCGCGGCCAGCCCGACCAGGTCACCGTGCTCGAGCAGTTCGAGCGACGCCCCTCCCCCGGTCGAGATGAAGTCGATCTGGTCGGCCAGGCCCAGCTCGTCCACCGCGCTGGCGCTGTCACCGCCTCCGACCACGGTGAAGCCGGGGCAGGCCGCCACCGCGTTGGCCACGCCCCTGGTTCCCTCGACGAACCGGGGGTCCTCGAAGACACCCATGGGTCCGTTCCACAGGACCGTGCCCGCCGAGCCGATGACCTGTGCGAACCGGTTCACCGACTCCGGCCCGATGTCCAGGCCCTGCCAGTCATCGGGGACATCCTTGCCCACGACCCGGACATCGCCCCCGCCCGCCTGGCACTCGTGGCCGAACGGCGCTCCCGGCTCCAGGGCCACCACGTCACTGGGGAGGAGGATCCGTTTGCCGGTGGCCAGGAGCCTGGCGCAGTCGCCGAGCCGGTCCACATCCACGAGCGAGCCTCCGACGTCGTGACCGGCGGCGGCCAGGAAGGTGAAGGCCATGCCCCCGCCCACGATCAACGTGTCGACCCGTTGGAGCAGCGAGCTCAGCACCCCGAGTTTGTCGGCCACCTTGGCCCCGCCCACCACGGCCACGAACGGCCGCCGCGGCTTGCCCAGCAGGGTCCCGAGCGCCTCGATCTCTCGGAGCAACAAGAACCCGGCGGCGCTGGGGAGCAGGGCCGGCGGTCCCACCACCGAGGCGTGCATCCGGTGGGAGACCCCGAATGCGTCGTTGACGTAGGCATCGTGACCGTGGACCAGCTTGGCAGTGAACTCGGGATCGTTCGCCTCTTCGCCCGCATAGAACCGGAGGTTCTCGAGCAGCTCCACCTCGGGGGCCAACTCGGCCAGCCGGTCCCGGATCGGTGCCATGTCGCAATGGGTGTCAGGCGCACCCTTGGGTCGACCCAGATGGGTGCAGGCCGTCACCGACGCGCCTTGGCCCAAGAGATAGTTGAGGGTGGGAAGGGCAGAACGAATGCGGAAGTCATCGGCCACGGTGGGCGCTTCGCCCTCGCACTTGCGTAGCGGCACGTTGAAGTCGACCCGCACCAGCACGCTGCGGCCCTCGAGGGGCGGCAGATCGTCGAGCAGGGGCAAGCCCCGGAGCAGTGGGTTGTGGTCGTCGGTGCGCATGATGTGGTCCCCCCGTCGGGCCGTCCGCTCAGATGCCGGTCGCGCCCATGATCCGAGCCAGGTCGACGAGACGATTGGCATAACCCCATTCGTTGTCGTACCAGCCCTGCACCTTCACCAGGGTGATCCCCGATGCCGACGGCATGGTCATGGTCAATTCGGAGTCGAACGTGCACGATGCCGGGCTGCCGACGATGTCCGAGGACACGATGGGGTCCTCGGTGTACACCAGGACCTCGGACAGGGGGCCCGACGCCGCCGCATCGGCGAAGGCCTGGTTGACCTCCTCGACGGTCACCGTTCCGGGGACGACGGCGGTGAAGTCGGTGATGGAGCCGTCGGGTACCGGCACCCGGAGGGCGGAACCGTTCAGACGACCCTTCATGGACTGCATCACCAGCCCGGTGGCCCGAGCAGCCCCGCTCGAGGCGGGGACGATGTTGATGGCTGCGGCGCGGGCCCGGCGGAGGTCCTTGTGCGGGAGATCGAGCAGGTTCTGATCGTTGGTGTAGGCGTGCACCGTGGTCATGAGCCCGCTCTCGATTGTGAAGGCGTCGTCGAGGACCTTGACCATGGGCACGAAGCAGTTGGTGGTGCATGACGCGTTGGACACCACCACGTGCTTGCTGGGGTCGTACTCGTGCGAGTTGACCCCGATCACGAAGGTGGCATCCACGTCGGATGCCGGGGCCGAGACGATGACCCGGTTGGCCCCGTCGCTGAGGTGGGCGGCCGCGGTCTCCCTCGTGGTGAACAGCCCGGTGGCCTCGATGACCACGTCCACGCCCAGGACGCCCCACGGAAGGGCCTTGGGGTCCCGCTCGGCCAATACGGTGATCCTGTGGTCGTCGATCACGATGTGGCCGTCGTCGACCTGCACGTCGGCGTCCAGGCGACCGTGGGTGGAGTCATAGCGCAGCAGGTGGGCCAGGGTCTCGGCGGAAGTCAGGTCGTTCACGGCCACGACCTCGATGTCGGTTCCCTGGGTCCGGGCGGCCCGGAAGAAGTTCCGGCCGATTCTGCCGAACCCGTTGATGCCCACCCGTACGGTCATTGCGGTGATACCTCGTTTCTCTTCCTGTCGCTTCGCCGGCTCGGCCGACCGGACATGGAGGATAGAGGCCAAGCCCAAAAATACCCAAAACACCCGGGGTGATCACTCATCCGACCAGACCGGACAGGGCGGCCGCCAGTTTGACGGGGTCGTGGGCTCGGCCGTTGGACCGGGCCAGGGGTACTTCGAGTATTCGGCATGTCGGCTTACCGAACGGTATTCTAGTCGGATCGCACACCGCCACATGCACCTCGATGCCGTGGCTGGCCAGGGCCTCGAGGTGCATGGCCACGTCGAAATGGGCCGTTTCGGGGATCTCGGGGCGCAGGTTGCAGACGTAGACGGTCGTCGCCGAGGAATGCCGGATGGCATCGCGGATGCCCGGCACGACCGCCGCGGCCAAGGTGCTGGTGAACAGGGATCCGGGGCCGAGGATGATCTGGTCGGCGGCCAGCAACGCCTCCACCGCCGCCTCCGGGGCCGCCGCGTCCTCGGGCACCAGCGAGACGTGCCTGATTCCTCCGGCGGCCATGACCGCCACCTGCCCGGCGACCTGGCCTGAGTCGACGTCCGCTTTCAGGACCACCGGATCGGTGGTAGCGGGCAGGATGCGACCGATCACGCCAAGAAGGCGGCAGGCCTCGTCGATACCGGCGATGGGGTCATCGGCGGCGTCGATCAGTCCGGCCAGGACCAGATTGCCCAGCGAGTGGCCGGCCAGCTCCTCCTCGCTGAACCGGCGGGCAAAGGCGATGGCCAGGATCGAGTCCGGCTCGGCCAGCGCCACCATGCATTTCCGCAGGTCCCCCGGGGGTATCACACCCAGTAGCTCCCGGAGCCGACCGCTCGACCCGCCGTCGTCGGCCACCGAGACCACGGCCGTGACCCGGTCGGTATAGCGGCGGACGGCGGACAACGTGGCGGCCAGGCCGTGTCCCCCACCCACTGCTGCCACCCTCGGCGAGCGACCAGGGCCGGCTGCGTCGCTCACCGGTCGCCGTCCGGGCACAGTCTCGACAGGCGTCTCATCGGGTGCATGTCGACGGTCAGCGCTCGACGTCACGGTGGAACACCGAGGTGGCGATCCCATGCTTGTCGAGCCGTCGAGCCAGCTCCTCGGCCAGAGCCACCGACCGGTGGCGCCCGCCCGTGCATCCCATGGCCACGGTCAGGTAGGACTTGCCCTCCCGGACATAGGCCGGGACCAACATGGTCAACATGTCATCCAGCTTGTCCAGGAACTCCGTGGTCTCGCTCCGGTCGAGCACGTAGTCACGCACCGGCTCGTCCAGGCCGCTCTGGGTACGGAGCGACTCCACCCAGTAGGGATTGGGCAGGAACCGGCAGTCGAACATCAGGTCGACGTCGAGCGGCACCCCGTGCTTGAAGCCGAACGACAGGATCGAGGTCTGCATGGAGGCGTCGGGGTCCTCGCCACCGAACACCTCCATGAGGCGGGTACGCAGTTGGTTGACGTTGAGCTCACCGGTGTCGATGACCAGATCGGCATGGTCCCGCAGGGGCTGCAGCAGCTCGCGTTCCTCGGTGATGGACTCCTCCACCCCCCGACCGCTCAGCGGGTGGCGCCGGCGCGTGCCCTCGAACCGCCGGACCAGGATGTCATCGGCGGCATCCAGGAAGACCATACGGACCCGATCGCGCCCTGAGCCGAGGTCCTCGATGGCCGGAATGACGTCGTCGATGTCGCCGCCGCCGCGCCCGACGATGAAGGCCACGTGCTCGAGCTCCGAGCCCGACCCACGAACCAGCTCGGACACTTTGGAGATGAGCGCGGATGGCATGTTGTCGATCACGAACCAGCCCAGATCTTCCAGGGTGGCACCCGCCGTGGATCGTCCCGCCCCCGACATCCCGGTGACCACCAGGTACTCGCTCACGCCTCCACTTTGGCACGCCCGGCGCCGGGCCCGCTCGGATGCATGGGGCTGTGGAGGCGGTCGTAGACGGTGTCGGCCACCTGGTCGGGAAGCCAGCTGAGGGCCCGGAGCTCCTCGACGGTGACCTTCCGGAGGGCGCCGATCCCACCGCACTCGCTGAGCAGGCGGGTCCGGCGCTTGGGCCCCAGACCGGGGATGCCGTCGAGCACCCCGGTGGTCATGCGCTTCCCACGCAGTTTCCGGTGGTAGGAGATGGCGAACCGGTGGGCCTCGTCGCGGAGCCGTTGCAGCAGGTACAGCGCCTCCGACTGCCGAGGCAGACGAAGGGGTTCCTCCCGGCCGGGCAGGTAGACCTCCTCGAAGCTCTTGGCCAGCGAGGCGATGGGAATCCGATCGGTCAACCCCAGCTTCTCGAGGACCCGGATGCCCACGGCCAGCTGCCCTTTCCCACCGTCGAGCAGGAGCAGTTGCGGTGGGTAGGCGAACCGGCGCCGGGGAGCGGGCCGGGGGCTGTCCTCGTCGCTGAGCTGGTCGCCCTGTTCCCCGTCGCTGCCCTGTTCCCCCAACGCCGGCGACCGGGGCCGATTGTCCTCGGCCAACAGGGCGTTGAGCCGGCGGGTGAGCACTTCCTCCATGGCTGCATAGTCATCGTTCCCGGGCACCGAGGCCACCTTGTAGTGGCGGTAGTCACTCTTCTTGGCCAAGCCATCCTCGAAGACGACCATGGACCCGACGTAGTCGGTCCCTTGCAGGTGGCTCATGTCGTAGCACTCGATGCGCAGGGGCGCCTCGGGCAGGCGTAGCTCTCGCTGCAATGACTCGAGGGCACGGGCCCGGCTGTTGTGGTCGGACGTCCGTTGCAGCCGATGACGGAGAAAGGCCTCGTCGGCATTGCGCTCCACCGTCTGCTGCAGGGAGCGCTTGGGCCCACGGACCGGGACCCGGAGGGCCACCGGGCCCCCCCGCCGCTCGGCCAGGTACTCCGACACCGCCTCGGCGTCCTCGGGCATGTTCGGCACCAGGACCTGCCGGGGCACCCCCGAGGGGGCATCGGCATAGATATCGACCAGGATCCGCTCGATGAGCTGTCCGTCGGTGAGGTCCTCCACCTTGTCCATGAACAGGGCCAGACGCCCGACCACCTTGCCCGAGCGGACGTGGAAGACCTGGATGGCCGCTTCCAGCTCGTCCTGGGCCACTCCGATGACGTCGAGGTCCTCGGGGCGCTCCAGCTCCATCTGGCGCACGGCGTCCGCCTTGCGCACCGCGTCGAGCTTGTCCCTGAGGATCGAGGCCCGTTCGAACTCGAGCGCCGCCGACGCCTCCTGCATGCCCGATT
>DASXMT010000475.1:0-7597 GCA_036495505.1 Acidimicrobiales bacterium
CTGCGCCGCCTGGAACGACGCGACGTTCGACCACCTCGAATCCGTGCTTCCCTAGCAGGGCGACGACGGCCGGCCCGGACCGGTCCTCGCGTCCCACCGGTAGGCCGAGTCATAGACGGTGATGATCTTCGCACCATGAGGCATCGGCCGAGAGCGTAGTGGCGTTCTCCTGCGCTGGTCCTGCTCTGGAGCGGGTCGGTGCCGTAGATTCGGACCCAATGGGTATGGTCCAAGCTCTCGACTATCAGCTCCCGACACCCAATGCAGCCCAACGGGCGATGTGGCACGTGTCGTCTTCGCCGCCAGGCGCCTGGCTGTTCGCCAAGGCTCTGCACCACATCGACAAGGTCTTGCTCCGGGTTACAGACGGGCGTTTCTCGGCTCCCGAGATTTTGGCCGGGATCCCAGTCGTCATAGTCTGTACCACCGGCGCACGCACCGGGCAACGCCGGGAGACCCCGTTGCTCGGGGTGCCTGTTGGTGAAGACCTGGCTGTGATCGGAACCCATTTTGGGCAACCCGGCACTCCGGGTTGGTACTACAACCTCCGTGCACACCCGGAGACGGAGGTCGCCTATCGGGGCAAATCGATCCCCGCTCGAGCCCGTGAGGCCGAAGGGGACGAATGGACAACGGTCTGGGCCCAAGCCCGACAGGTCTATGCCGGCTATGAGGCCTATGCCCGACGGATCCGAAACCGCCCCATTCACATCATGCTGCTCGACCAGCGTTAGGCGGCGAGCAGATTTTCGGAACCGCGTTAGGCGGCGAGCAGGTTTTCTGAACGGAGGTTCGACGCCTCGGAGATGCGCCTGGCCGCGGCCGGGGCGCTCCGCAGGATCTCCCGGAACTCGCTGGGGTTGCTGACGTAGGCAGTCAGATCGGTCGTGGCCGTGACGGTAGCGGTACGGCGTACGCCACGGAGGAGGGAGATCTCACCCACGAACGCTCCGTCGTGGAGGTCGGCCACTTTGGAGCTGCCGAACCCGTTGGACTTGGTGACTTCAGCGTCGCCGGAAACGATGATGAGGAACTCGTTCCCGAGCTTTCCTTCCTGGATGAGTACCTTGCCCGCCGGGAGGTGCACCTGCGTGAGTAGCGAATCAATCCTGGACAACTCTCGGGGAGTGCAGTCCTCGAAAAGCTCGAGTTGCCCCAATGTGCTCGTTGCGTAGTTTCTGTTTCTCATCCCTGACCTCCACCTTCTTCGGCCATCCGTGGTGTTCGACCACTTCAATAGTGCCTAAGTGGAGTATATCTGTCAAACAGTTTGTTACGATCCAACACATCTGAATCTCAGATGGGCAGCCTGCCAAGCTCGCACTTGACCGGCACACATGGTCGTCAAGCTAGGGAACAGGTGGGTCGTCGCCGATCCCCCGTTCGCCTGGCGCGGCACCGGCGGTGCCACCCGCCGCCCTGTCCGCCGGGGCTTGTTCCGTGGTCAGGGGCTGCTCCGGGGGAACGGGGGCGGCCGTCTGTTGAGGAGCCACACCAGGCTGGGGAGCCGCCGTCTGTTGAGGAGCCACACCGGGCTGAGGAGCCACACCGGGCTGAGGAGCCACCGTCTGTTGAGGAGCCACACCAGGCTGAGGAGCCGCCATGGGCTGGGGAGCGTTGGTGGGATCTCGCAGGATGGTCGGGGCCGCCATGTCGGAATCGTCCCGACTCGCTCCCATCGCCTCGAGCGGCCGGTTGTGGCGGGCCGCCCAACCCACGGCGAACGCGCTGCACGCGACCAGGATCAGCCCCGGTCCGAGCGCGTAGCCAATCTGGTACTCAAGGACCCGGAGTGGAGAAGCGACGATGAAGTACGAGTGGGTATTCACCAGGACCGGCCAGGCATAAGGACCAACGACGAACCAGGCTCCACTGGCGATGCCGATGATGCCAGCAGTAGTCAGGCTCAGGCGTCGGCCCGTCACGCTGGCATTCGCCGGTGCCATCATCGTGAGAGCAACCAGGCAGCCCAGCGCGCCGGGAATCAGTGCCAGTACAGCGTGGCTGAGATCCCAGTGCCAGGAGCCGGCTCCATCTGCGCTGAACCCGAACGTCGGCCCCACGAACGGAATGATCCCGCCCCACGCTGAGGCGATGAGGGCGATGAAGCCGACCATGCCCAAACTGACCGATGAGGACCGCACTCTCGTGTCGGCCCCGGCTACCGCTGTCCGCCGATGGAGTCCGTACCCACCCCCACCGGCCGTATGACCGATCGTTGTCGTCATGGCGACTCCTCTCCTCGTTTCTATGGGAGTGGTCCAGACCGCTTGGCGATCTGCCGTTCCCACACGACAAATACCCGCTGGCCGACCTGGCAAACCAGGCCGGCTATGACAATGCGGGGGCCGGACTCCCGATTGACGGGGTCCGGGTGAGACTCCGCCCTAGCCGACGACGGGAGCCACAAGAGTGCAGGGGGGAGATTGCGCCTGCGCCGGGTCGAGGGCGTTGAGCACATCCTGAGCCGCCACCGGGTCTGAGGCCAGAGACAGATGGTCGGCGCGGTCAAGTGGGCACTGATTCTGCACGACGATGTTCGTACTGTTGTCCCCGGCGATCTCCCCATTGGTATAGGGGACCACCAACTCGTCGTCCTCGGTCATGATCTGGGTGTAGCGCACGCCGGGTACGGCGATGCCGCCGGCATCGAGCTTCGTGGTGAATGCCGAGCTAGGGGAGAACTCCTCGCAAGCGGTGCAGACCGACCCCAGCAACTGCGCCTCGGACGATCCGAAGCCGAGGGCGTTGGCGACCTCTTGGATCATGAGCGGATCGGCGACCTCGGTACCGTGTACGACGGGGGCAAGGCCGACGAAGTTGTCGACATGAGCCGCCCCTCCGAGGAATTTGATGTAGTAGTCAGGCATCGTGGCCCCTTCGGAGTGGCCGACGAGGTCCACCTTTGCCGCCCCCGTATCAGCCAGCACTTTGTTCACGAACGCTCCGAGCACCGCGGCGCTCTGCTCCATCGGCATCAAGCCGCCGGACTCGTCAAGAGGGGGTGTGGTGAAGTTGGGATTGGTGCCGTAGGTGAGGGAGTACACGCAGTAGCCGTTGTCGGCCAGGAGGGGCGAAATGGTCTGCCAATTGTCGGTCTCGTTGGCGAGCAGGCCGTGGACGAGGACGACCGGTTCGGGGTGGGTAGCCGAGGGCCTGCATGTCCAATTGTTGGCTCCAGGCGGAGGAGTGTTGGGCCCGTTGGGGGCAGCAGCGATGTTGGCGAGGAACGTGTACGGCACCGGGTAATTGGGCGAAGCCGCGGCGCCCGAAGCCGGTAGCGAGGCAGCAACGCCAGGCACGATAATGACGAGGCCTGCCGTCATGATTCCGGTCATGCAAAGGGCCCCGGTCGCGACGAGGGAACCGATCCGTGATTTCCGCATATGAGCCTTGTGCCTCCTGTACCGCGTCCAGCCGACGACGGGCGCCGTCGGGCGTGCACGGCACCATTGGAGGAACGTCCGGAAGCACTACATCTTGCGATGCCCAGCACCACAGTGCCCTGTCGACCCGTGAGCGCTGCTCGACCGGCTAGAGGGGCCCGGCTTCGGGTTTGGCTCTACCGCCAGGCGATCAGGCCTCGGTTGCGGCGTCGACCAGCCCGGCGGCCACCGTTCTTCTGAGTAGCTTGCCCGTGTCGGTATAGGGAAGCTCTTCCCACACCACGATCTGGTCGGGCGTCTTCGACGTCCGCAACTGCTTGCGCACGAACGCTCGAAGGTCGTCACTGTCGATCACCTCGCCAGGCACCGGGACGACGACTGCGGCGATCCGTTGGCCCCACTCGTCGTCGGCCACGCCCACCACGGCAACGTCGGCTACCGCCGGGTGTTGGACCAGGACCTCTTCGATCTCGGCGGGCGCGATGTTCTCGCCGCCGCGGATGATGGTGTCGTCTGAGCGCCCTTCGATGAACAGGTAGCCCTCCTTATCGAAGAAGGCGCGGTCGCGGGTGGGGAACCACCCGTTGTCGTCCAGGGGCGACTTGGTCGACAGGTACTCGCCGGACACCTGCTCGCCTCGGAGCCAGAGCTCGCCCGGTTCGCCGACCGGGAGAGTCGAGCCGTCCGGACCTCGCACCTCGGCCTCGATACCGGGGATGAGTCGCCCGGCCGAGCCCAGGCGAGCACGGACTTCTTCAGCGTCGCTCTCGATGGCCGACCGGTGGTCCTCCGGTCCGAGCAGGGCAATGGTCGAACTGGTTTCGGTGAGCCCATAGGCGTTGACGAAGTCAGTGGTCGGGAAGAGCTCGAGTGCTCGAGCCACGATCGACGGGGCGATCCGGGATCCCCCGTAGGAGAGCGTCCGGAGCGAGGCCACATCGGCGTCGTCTTGGCCAGCCAGCGAATCCACGATCCGGGCAAGCATCGTCGGCACCACCATGGCGTGGGTCACCTGCTCTTTGCGGACCGTCTCGAGCCATGCCTCGGGGCTGAAGGCATCGAGATAGACGAGCCGTCTGCCCGCATAGAGGTTGCTGACCAAGTTGGCCACTCCGGCCACGTGGTAGGGCGGCACGGTGACGGCCACGGCATCCGATTCGTCGGCCCCTCCGAAGTCGACGGATGAGAAGACGTACGAGAGGAGGTGACGATGCCGGAGGATCGCCGCCTTCGGAGCCGAGGTTGTGCCGCTGGTATAGAGAAGGACAGCAATACCCTCGGGGTCGTTCGGCCACTCCTCGCAGTTCGGGCCCACGGCCGTCGATGTCATCCAGTCGTCGCGGTCGATCACGGGGTGGTTCACGCCCGAAAGGCTGCCTCTGGCCACCTCATCCGCGATGACCAGCACATCCTCATGCTGGTCGAGCAGGGCGGTCACCTGTTCGTGGCCCAGCCGGTAATTGATGGGCAGGATAGGGACCCCGGCCCACGAGCTGGCGAACACAGCAACGGCAAAGGCCGGCGAGTTCGTCCCCACGTAGGCGACGTGGCCGATGCCGTCGCGTCGGATCCTCGCTGCCGCGATGCCGGCCCGCCGATAGAGCTCCTCGTAACTGAGCCCGTCGTCGCCGCTGCCAATGGCGACTCGGGAGGGGTGGCCGGACATGGCCATATCGAGCAACATCATGAGATTCACGGCTGAATTCCTCTGTTCAATCGATCGCGCCCTGGCACCCTAACGACCCCTGTGCCGAGATGCGATCTGAGGCGCTCGGGTGCTGGACAGAATGTGCTGGTCTGGGCCAGATCGGAACGCTACCCGTGCCAACCTGGACGTTACGATGCCGATGGTCGCCTACGAGGGCGACACGAGACCAAAACGAGGAATTGAGTGTCTGACCTGGTCCTGGTGGACGTAGCCGATCGCATCGCACTGATCACCCTCAATCGTCCCGAGGCCCGAAATGCCTTGAGCTCGGAGATGCTCAGCCAGTTGGTCGGGCACATGGTCCAGCTCGATGCCCGGGTCGATGTCGACGTCATGATCCTGACCGGCGCCGGGCGAGCCTTCTGCGCCGGGTTGGACCTGAAGGAGATGGCTGCATCGGGGTCGAACATCCGACCTGGCGACGGTCGGCCGTGGCCCCAGCTGGCCAAGCCCCTGATCGGCGCGGTGAACGGCGCCGCCGTTACCGGTGGCCTGGAGCTGGCGCTGGCCTGCGATTTCCTGGTTGCGTCGGACCAGGCCCGGTTCGCCGACACCCACACCCGAGTGGGGCTCGTCCCCTTCTGGGGCATGTCCGTCCTGTTGCCCCAGGCCGTCGGGGTGCGGGTAGCACGGGAGATGAGCCTGACCGGTAACTTCATCGGGGCGGACGAGGCGGCCCGGGTGGGACTGGTCAACCGCGTCGTTCCTCACGAGGACCTCCTGACCGTCGCTCGAGCGCTGGCCGCTGACGTTGCCTCCGCCGACCAGGCATCGACCCGGGTCCTCGTGGCCGAGTATGCCCGGTTCTCCGGTGGCGGCTCGGACGCATTGGCCGAGGAGATCCGGACCGCGGAGGCGTTCCTCGGCGCCGGTATCGACCCGGTGCTCATCGAACAGCGTCGGGTCGCGCTGATCGAGCGGGCGCGCCAGCAGTCCGGTTGACCGATGACCTCCCTCACCACCGGCACGTGCCTGACCACCGGCGCCACCCAGTCCACGGGCGCCACCCCGACCACCAGCCATGTTGTTCACGAGACGAAAGGACGCCGGTCGTGATCCGATCCGTCATGTTCGACTTTGGAGGGGTCATCACCGACAGCCCCTTCGATGCCTTCCAAGAGTATGAGCAGGCACAGGGGCTCCCTGTGGGCACCATCCGGACCATCAACTCGACCAATCCCCGTGACAATGCGTGGGCCCAATTCGAACGGGGCGACGTAGACATGTCCCAGTTCTGCGACCTCTTCGAAGCTGAAGCCCTGACGGTCGGGTACCGGGTGGACGCCCGCGCCGTGATGGCCGGGCTCCGCGGCGAGGTTCGCCCCGCCATGGTCGAGGCGGTGCGCCGCTGCTCGAAGCGGTACAAGACGGCGTGTCTGACCAACAACTTTGTCGTGGACCAGGCGGCTGATCCCGAAACGGCGCGCCCGGACATCGCCGAGATCCTCGCTTTGTTCGATGTGGTGCTCGAGTCGTCCAAGGTGGGTGTGCGCAAGCCCGACCCTCGCTTCTACGAAATGGCGTGCGAGGCGTTGTCGGTGGCACCTGACGAAGTCGTCTATTTGGACGACCTGGGCATCAACCTCAAGCCGGCCCGCGCCATGGGCATGCGCACGATCAAGGTCATCTCTGCGGACCAGGCCCTCGAGGAGCTCTCCTCCCTGCTGGGCATGCCGCTGGGCTGATGACCAGGCTCGACGGTTCGAGCCCCAGCTACCCTTCCATCGTGAGCCCTCGTCCCCTGAAGTTCGATCCCATAGATGAGGCCCGGTCCCAGTGGGCCAAGCGATGGGACGCCGAAGCCAGCGAGGCCATGGCCGCAGCAACGTCCATCATGCGTGCTCAACAGGTGGTCCTCGCCGCGGTCGACGGGGTATTGCGGCCCTTCGGGCTGACCTTTGCCCGCTACGAAGGTTTGGTACTTCTGTCGTTCAGCCGCCGCGGTTCCCTTCCTCTGGGCAAGATGGGCGAACGGCTGATGATCCACCCGACCAGTGTCACGAACATCATCGACCGGCTCGAAGCCCAGGGGCTGGTGCGACGGGTGCCCCATCCCACCGATGGTCGGACCACCTTGGCCGAAGTGACAGCAGAGGGCCGGACGCTGGCCAAACGAGCCACCCGTGCCGTCAACGAGGTCGCTCTCGGCCTCGGGATGCTCGACGACCGCGATCTTCGAGAGCTCTTCCGGATCATCCGCAAGATCCGAGTGAACATCGGAGACTTCACACCCTGACTTCACACGCTGAAGGTGGCCTCGGCGCCAGGTCGTCGGATCAGAGCAGTCGAATCAGACCAGTCGGATCACACGTTCCGCCGGTACGAGCCACCCACTTCGAACAGGGCATGGGTGATCTCTCCCAGCGTGGCGTGGCGAACGGTGGACATGAGCTCGCCGAACACGTTGCCTCCGTCCAACGCCACTTGGCGGAGGGCGCCGAGGGCGGCATCCCGATCACCGGCGTGGAGCTGCTGGAACTGGCGCAGGCGGGTGATCTGAAGC
>DASXMT010000476.1:0-14865 GCA_036495505.1 Acidimicrobiales bacterium
CTCCACTGGCCGGTCTATGCGGTGGCCGTGTCCGGCATCGTTGGAACCCTCCTCGTCCAGGTGACGTTGCATGTCGGGCCGCTCCGGGTGTCCCAACCCCTACTCGTCATCGTCGACCCGATGGTCAGCATCGTCTTGAGCGTGCACCTCTTCGACGAGCACTTCACCCAAGATGTTGGGGACTTGACCATTGCGTCGATCGCCTTCGTGGCCCTGTGCGTCGGCGTCGTCATGATGACGATGACCGTGCCCGAGACGATGGAGCGAGCGGGACCGACGACCGCTCGGGCCCGCTGAGGCGGGTGGCGACCGGCCACCGTGACCTCAGGCCTCAGTCAGCTGTCAGCTGTCAGCTGTCGACTTTCCAGCCGATAGGTCCGATCTGATCGGCCATCTCCAGCATGGCCGCTCGTTCGCTGCTCCACGCCTGGGCGATGGCCACTTCCCAGTCGTGGCCGATGAAGCGCTCATTGGCCACAAGCGCCGGGATCTGGTGCACCGCGATCTGCCCGGCCAGGACGAGGGCCTCGTCGAGCGACTCGCCAACGGCCGCGGCCCCGAACGCGAGTCCGTTGGTCACCGCTTCGCTGGCGTTGAGCGCCGAGCCCGAGAGGACCATCCGGCTTGCCTGCTGCATGCCCACCCGTTGGGGGAGCAGCCGACTGCTCGCCGCTGGCGAGAACTCCCTTGTCCCGTGCCCGGTCCCGATCGCCTGACCAGGGCACGAAGTCGACGCTGAGCAGCAGACTCAACCGATGACGTATGTAAGCCCGACCTCTGTTTCCAACGTGGCTGACGCGGCGTGCAGCGATACCGCCCAGGTCTGGTCACCGACGATCCCGTCGACCTGAACGCCCCCCCAATTCTGGAATGCCTCCACTGCTGCCTTGGTATTGGGTCCAAAGTCCCCGTCAATCCCCTGAGGGGTCACCCCTCCCCACAGCGAAGCGCCATTGGTCAGCACCGTCTGCAAGCTGCTGACGACGGGACCGGTCGAACCGGCCTCGAGCGTGGGCATGGGGCCGCCGTCGGGCAGAGCGTTCCACGTGTTCGGGCCGACGATCCCGTCGACGGTCAGCCCGCTCCCCTGCTGGAACTCCTTCACTGCCGTTTCGGTCGCCGGTCCGAAATCACCGTCAATGGCTAGCCCGGTGTCTGGAGTTCGTCGCAGCGCGCGTTGGAGACGCTTGACGACGTCTCCGGTTGCACCTTGGCTGATGGTGGGTTGTCCAGGATTGGGCATGTGCTCCCCTTCGTAGTCGTTCGTAGGATGTGAACTCGGCCTGATCCCCGTGACGAAAGGCAACCGGCCACCTCGCCGTGACCCCTCCAAGAGTACCCTGCACCGCTCCGGCGTCGATAGTGACATTTGGCTTGCAGGTGTGGCCAGATGGGACTGGATGGCCCCGCTTTTTGGAGCGAAGCTGCCCAGGGTGCCTTCCGGACCCATGGAATCTGAGGAGAGGAGAGCGACTGGTGACGCCGGCCGAACTGATCGAACGTCTCGGACTCGAACCCCACCCCGAGGGGGGCTGGTATCGCCAGACCTGGCTGGACGCGGTAGAGGACGACCAACGAGGTAGTGGCAGTGCGATCTACTACCTGTTGACCGACGCCGACGTGTCCCTGCGCCACCGAGTCGACGCCACCGAGATCTGGCATTACTACAGCGGCGCGCCGATCGAGCTCAGAATTGGGACAGACGGACCCGATGAGGTTCACATCCTCGGACCCGATGTCGACCAGGGCCAGGCCCCACCGATAGTGGTCCCGCCGGGAGAGTGGCAGCAGGCTCGATCGCTTGGTCCCTACACACTCGTCGGCTGCACGGTGTCACCCGCGTTCCGGTTCAGTGGGTTCGAACTAGCCGAGCCGACCTAGTCGACTGGTTCGCCCCGCGCTCGGCAGCAATGATGTGCGGCATGGCAAAACCCGCACTTCTGATCATGGACGTCCAAAACGTGATTGTTGAGCGATATGGCAAGGACTCCGGCCCGTTGCTTGTTGCCCTGGCCACGGCATCAAAGGCCGCTCGTGGTGCCGGGGTGCCGGTGATCCACGTGCGGGTTGCCTTCCGTCCCCGCAGTCCTGAAATCAGCAGTAGGAACCGGAGCTTCTCCGCTCTTGCCGGTCTGGGGGGCATGAGCGTCGACGACCCGTCCACTCAGATCCACCCGGGGGTGGAACCCCGACCCGACGACGTCGTGGTGATCAAGAAACGTGTCAGCGCCTTCGCCGGAAGCGACCTCGACGTCGTACTCCGCTCGCTCGACGTGGACTCTTTGGTGCTGACCGGCATCGCAACGAGTGGGGTCGTGCTGTCCACGCTGCGCCAAGCGGCGGACTTGGACTATGACCTCACCGTCCTCCGTGACGGGTGCGGCGACGCCGACCCCGAGGTGCACCGCGTCCTCTTGGACAAGGTGTTCCCACGACAGGCCGCCGTGCTCAGTGTCAACGAGTGGGTGGACCAGCTCGGCGCGTCCGCTTCGAGTTAGGCATCCGGCGGAGCCTCACGCCGTAGCTCAACCCTTAGGGAATGAGCACGATCTTGCCGCGGGTGTGTCCCTTCTCTAGCTCGGCGTAGGCCTCTCGCACCCGGTCGAGTGGGTAGGTGGCGTCAATGGGCACGGTGATGCGCCCCGATGCCACCAGATCGACCAGCTCGACGAGCACATCGGCACTCGAGGCAGCCGCGCTGCCCTCTGTCTTGACCCGGTATTTCTGGGCAGCCTCGAAGGCGGTGATGGTGTCCACCCGCTCCGGTCGGACCCCGAGGTCGATCGCCAGTTTGACGTATTCCTCGCCGTAGGTGTCGATGAAGGCGTCCACGCCGGCGGGAGCGGCAGCCCGAACGCGCTCGGCGAGACCATCGCCGTAGGCGACCGGGGTCACGCCGATTGAGGACAGCCACGAGTGGTTGGCCTCCGAAGCGATGGCGATGACAGTGGCCCCTCGGGCCTTCAGGAGCTGCACGGTGATCGATCCGACACCGCCGGCGGCGGCAGACACGGCGACCGTGTCACCGGGCCCGGCAGCGACGGCTCGTACGGCGGCATACGCAGTCACGCCGGCGACGAAGAGCGAGCCGGCCACCGGCCACTCGACGGAGGCGGGCTTGGCCACGAGTTGGTCACCGGGGACGTTGACGTACTCGGCTTGGCTCGCCCGCCGGTCGGTCCACCCTGCCACCTCGTCGCCGACGGCGAGCCCATCGACGCCCTCGCCGATCTGGTCGATCACGCCGGCCAAGTCGGTGCCCTGGCCCGAGGGAAACGTGGCCGGAAAGCGGTCGCGGAGGAAACCCTCCCGGATCTTGCCTTCGCCGGGATTGATGCCCGCCGCTTTCACTGCAACCAGGACCTCACCGGGCGGAGGGTCGGGGACATCGACCTCGGCGATGTACAGGGCATCCAACCCGCCATATTCGTCGAACCTGACCGCTCGACCTCGTCTGGTCATCGCTGGCCCCTTTCTCGTGCCCTCGCCGGGCGCCCAATCTGACTCGGCAGCCACACGGCCCCGTGGGGTCCATGTGGCGCCGTGGTGACGTGACCGGCTTCGGTATCCTTGATCCTCCGATTGTTGCAACGCGCCGTCTGGCGGATTTGTGCCCCGAGGTTGTCTGACCGCCTGCTCAGCGTGACCAGAGGGCCAGCGCCAAAAGTAGCGGTTTCGCAGCGATTAACATCATCCGCCGGGGTCCAAGACGTTCAACGAAGGGTGTGTCATGGCAGCAGAGATCGGGTACGACGGGAAGGTGGCGATCGTCACCGGCGCAGGTGGCGGACTGGGGCGTGAGCATGCCCTTGAGCTGGCCCGACGTGGGGCTCGAGTAGTGGTGAACGACCTCGGTGGGTCGGTCCACGGGGATGGCGGCGGTGAAGGCCCGGCCCACACCACGGCGAAGGAGATCGAGAGCCTGGGCGGCGAAGCCGTGGCCGACATCAACAGTGTGGCCACCACCGAAGGCGGTCAGGCCATCGTCAAGACGGCACTCGATGCGTTCGGCGGCGTCGACATCCTGGTTAACAACGCCGGCATCCTGCGGGACAAGGCGTTTCACAACATGACCCCGGATCTGGTCTCAGCCGTCCTCGACGTGCACCTACGCGGTGCCTTCAACGTCACCCAACCCGCCTACGTCCACATGCGCGAGAAGGGCTACGGCCGGATTATCAACACCTCGTCCAACTCAGGCATCCTGGGCAACTTCGGCCAGGCCAACTACGGCGCGGCCAAGATGGGTCTGGTCGGGCTCACCCGGGTCCTGGCCATCGAGGGCCGCAGGTACAACATCAAGGCCAACGCCATCGCGCCGGTGGCCTTCACCCGCATGACCGAAGAGCTCTTCGGACCTGAACTGGGTGAGAAGCTCGACCCCAAGCTGGTCACCCCCCTTGTGTGCTGGCTCGCCTCTGACGAGGTCGACGTCAGCGGCGAGGTCTACTCGGCCGCCGGCGGCGTCGTAGCCCGGTTCTTCATCGGCTTGACGCCGGGCTACTACAACGCCGAGCTCAGCGTCGAGGCCGTACGCGACCACTGGAGCGAAATCCGCGATGAAGAGGGATACATCGTGCCCGAGGACTCGAGCGGGGAGCTAAAGAAGTTGGCCGCCATCCTCGGGGATAGCTAACCGGCCCCCGCGTCACGACGAGGGCCCTCGCAGTTTCGCTTTTCCGGCGAATAGGTCTGTGGCGCCTGGTCGCGTCGCTCCCGTGTTCGGACCACACCTCAAAACCACTCCCGGTGGGAAAGCGGGCCTCCTACTCCCCGGAGACGAGGTCGCCCTCGTCGAGAGCCTCGGCCAGGTCCACGGAGTCCAGAGCCAGGAGTGAATCAAGCTCTGCGGCCAAGTTCTTGATCTCCTCGGCCTCGTAGTAACTGCGGTTCAACGTGAGCGTGAGCTGGTGCTGCACCATGGCCAGAGCCTCTTCTGCTGCTGCCGCGGCGTCGTACACCGAGAACAGCCGGGCCTGCATGGCCTGAGCCGATACGTACCGGGTTCCTCTCGTCTCTGCCTCGACGGGAAGGGAGCGGAGGAGGTCTCCCGGCGTCGGCGTGGGGCCCTCGACCGCTGACTCGGGAGCATCTGGCGATTCAGTCACTGTCTGCTCAGCCTCCACCTGCTCAGTCTCCACCTGCTCTTCGGTTAGCGCGCGTTCTCCGACGCTCTCTTCGGTGTTGCCCTGTTCGCCCTTGATCCGTCTCATCGTCCGTCTCCCTTCACATGCTGGCTCCGGTGTGCCGGGAATTCTCCTCTGAAGGGGTCAACACCGATTGGCCAGGTCCTGTTCCTTGATCCTGAAGAGTCCTCCACGCAGGGTTGATATACCCATTTCTCAGAATTCAGTGCGATCGGTACTACGGTGACGGTGTCCATATGGATTGGACGGGGTCCCGGGGGGGAAAATCATGTTGCAGGTCACGCGTCGGCAGTTCTTAGCGGCAGCTACCGGTCTAGGGGCTCTGGCTGCGTTTGGGGGCACGGCGCCATCCGCTGGCGCCGCCACCAAGAGCGCATCGAAGCCTGAGAAACTGACCCGCACCGGGGGGATCACCGACCCGAGCAAGGCACCGTTTGACACGGTCGTCGTCTTGATGATGGAGAATCGTTCGTTCGACCACCTGCTGGGCTGGATGCCCGGCGTGAACGGGAAGCAGGCCGGTCTGACCTATCCCGATCTCCACGGGAAGCCGGCCCACACTGCAGCACTGGGGAACGACACCCAGGGCTGCGGAGACAAGGACCCCGCCCATGATTGGGTCTCGGTGGCCAAGCAGTACAACAACGGCAAGTGTGACGGTTGGCTTCAGACCCAGACCACCGGGGACCACTTCCCAATCGGGTACTACCAGAAGCCCCAGGTGCCCATCCTCGCCGCCCTGGCCAAGAACTACACCGTGTTCGATAACTACCATTGCTCACTCATGGCCGCGACGTGGCCGAACCGGCTCTACCAATTGAGCGCGGCAACCGACGTCGACGAGACCGGCGCGTTTCCCGGGCTCGACGACCCTCGTCCGTCCCACCTCGATCTGGCCATCTTCGATCGGACGCAAGCGGCCGGCCTGACGTCGGGGTACTACAACTGGGGCGAACCGATGACGGAGCTCTACGCCTCCAAGCGCTATGACTCCATCACCTATCCCAAGGACCAATTCTTCTCTCAGGCCAAAGCGGGAACCCTCCCCAACGTCACGTTCATCGATCCCGACTACACCGATGTGTCCGAATACTTGGGGACGTCGAACGACTACCACCCGCACGGCAACATCGAGACGGGCGAGGGGTACCTACGAGATGTCTACAACGCGGTGAAGTCCAGCCCCCAATGGGACCGAACCGTATTCGTCCTCAACTTCGACGAGCACGGTGGCTTCTACGACCACGTGAAGCCGCCGACGGTTGTCGACGACAACGTGAACCCCAATCCCGGACTGCACCCCGACTATTCACGCCTGGGTTTCCGCGTCCCCGCCATAGCCATGGGTCCCTTCGCCCCGAAGAAGGTCGAGTCGGGCGGACCCTACGAGCACTGCTCGGTGCTGAGCATGATCGAGTGGCGTTGGGGACTGAAGCCGATGACCGCTCGCGACGCCAACGCCAAGAACCTGGCCGATGCGCTCGACTTCACCACCCGCCGCGCTGCCATCGAGCTGCCCGCGTTCACTACCCCCGAACCGGGGGTCGCCTGCCCGGATCCAAGCGTTGCTCTGGCCTGACCGTTGGAGCGTCGCTCAGCGGGAGACGCCCTTGTAGCCGGTGGGATAGAACCCCGCCGGACTGCAGACGAAGCCCGTCTTGGGATCCGGACTGATCCGGCTCCACTTCCCGTTCTCGTACTGGGCAACGAGCCAGCACTGCCCGGGGATCTTCTGGGCCGGGTTCTGGGTTGACTCGAGGCCGTCGGCGTTGAACGACGTGACCTTGTCCAGTTGGGCATCCAGGCTGCCCCGGGTGGGATTGGGGCCGGCCGCTTTGAGGGCCTGCACGAACAGCTCCGCGTTCATCCAGGCATCGACGGTGTACACGTCGAGCTGGGTCTGGGGATCCACCTTCTTGGCCCACTTGTCGAAGAGTGCCACGGCCGGCACCGTTTTGGCATCTTCGCCCCGGTACAGGGCGGTCGTCCCCGTGAAGAGGGTGCCGTTGCCGGCCGAACCGGGCTTGAAGTCACTCTCATAGGCGTTGGCCCCGCTCAGGAGCAGGGCGTCGAGATTCTGCTGCTTCATCTCCTGGGCGATGGTGGCGATGTAGGTACCGATCTGGGTGGGTAGAAAGACCAACTTCACCCCCACGTTCTTCATCTTGATGATGTCGGGCAAGAACGTGGTCTCGGTGTAGCCGGCGTCCCGCGAGTACACCCACTTGTAGCCCAGGCTCTCGGTGAGGTTCCGATCGGTCTTCTCGGCCGCCAACACCGACGCGGTGGTGTTGTCGCCGATCATCCCGACGGCCTTGACCGAGGAAGGGTACTTCGACTTGAGCCACTTGTAGGGCCCGGTGGTGTTCCCCCCGTTGACCGCCGGGACGGCCGAGTACAGGTTGGGATCCAGGTACAGGCTCGGGTTCAATACCTCGGTCACCGTGGGGAGCTTGTTCGCGTCGATGATCGGCTGCTCGGCGTTGTCGAGCAGCGAGAACCCTCCGACGATGGCGAAGTCGTTCTTGGCGATGCTCTGTGTCTCGTTGGCTATCGTTCCCGACGAGAAAGCGCTGTCCCGGGCGTCGAGCACCAGCTTTCGTCCGTTCACCCCGCCCTGACTGTTGATGTAGGCGAAGTAGGCCTCGGTCCCGATCTTGGCCCCCTCGAACAGACCGGGGACCGGGGACGAGATGTCGCTGATCGAGCCCACGGTCACCGTCGTGGCCGTGATGCCCGGCGTGGGCGGCGCCGCCGCCGAGGCGGCGTTCGATCCTCCCCCGGTACCTGCGGCGATGGCGCCGGCCCCGATCACCAGAGCCAGACCGCATCTCCCCATCCTGTTGGTGAAATACCTCATTACCCCCCCCTTTGGGTGTCACCCGGTCACACGCCGGGTGACAGTTTCCTATCTCTCAATCGGCGCGGACCTCGGTGCGAACGTGGTAGCGATCGGTGTAGTCGTGGAACTCCTCGGCCAGCCCTTCGTAGGTCCACCCGAAATCGGCCGGGTCGTAGCGATGATGGCCGAAGGCGTCCTTGGGCCGGTGGTCGAGGAAGGCCTCCATCCGTCGGGCGTGCAGGTCGCTGACCTCACTGCCGAAGTGCTTGTACAGGCCGGTGACCGTCTCCAACGGATCGTCCATGAGCGACTCGTAGTGCAGGTGTTGGCACCACCCCGGCTCCGATTTCTCGTCGAAGGCCACGGCCGAGCCCAGGGCGAAGGCGCACTTTCGCTTCCACTCTTCGGCCGTTGGTCGTGGGTCGGTGCGGGAGGTCAGGGGCCGCTGCCCGGCGTTGGCCAGGCTGGCCAGCGAAGTGATGACCGGTCCCGGGTCCCGGTGGGTCCAGATGATCCGGGCGTCGGGATAGGCGGCGAGGAGGGCTTCGAGGTGCCACAGATGGTTCGGGGTCTTCAGGATCCACCGGTCGGTGGGCTGACGCGACTGCAGGGTCTGGAGGGCCAACCGGTGCTGGGCGTAGGCCGGCGCCATGTCGGCGCTCTCGAGCCAACGGGCATACGTGGGCACGTGGGCCTGGATCTCGAGCGCCAGCGTCCGCATATCGTACAAGAACAGCGAGACGCATTCCTGGGCCAAGGTGGCCCCGAAAGGATGCATGGCCTTCAGGGGAGGATTGAGCTTCATCAGCCCGTCGAGCTCTTTGGCCGTCTGGGCGATGCGGGGATCCTCAGCCGACTCTTCCAATGTGGGTGGAGGGATGGGGTGGGCCGCCTCCCACTGGAGCAGCGGACGGGCCATGGGATCGAGACCGAGCAACATGGACAACACGCTCGTACCGGTACGCGGCAGCCCGACGATGACCCAGGGGCTGTCGATGCGTTCGGAGTGCACCTCGGGGTGGTCCAACGACCATTGGTGGAGAGCGATGCGGTTGGCTAGGGCCGCAGCTGTCATCTTGGAGATCAGTAGCCGGCCGAATGTGGTCAGGTCGGCTTCGCGGCCACAGGACTCGAGGAACACCTCCAGCGGCTCGCGATAGCTGTCACTGCCGAGATCGGTGGAACCGGCCGCCTTCGCCGCCGCTGCTACCACCGACGAGGCCTCCAGCGACGGAAGCGTGACCCCGAAGCGGGAGAGCCGGGCCCCGACCTGGTTGAGGGCGCGTAGTGGTGGGCTGCGCAACTCGGAGTCGCGCCACGTGTAGCTGACTTCGGTCAACGGGCCACCTCGACGACGGTGCGGCCCAGCGAACGCCGCTCCTCGTGCTCATCCAGGGCAGCACCCGCTTCCTCCATGGTCACCCGCCGACCCACGTAGGGGCGGATGCTTCCTTCGGCCGCCATGCGCAGGAGGTCGGCGTGGACCTCCTCGCCCACATCCCGCCCGAACGGGTTGAAGCCGAACCGTCGCATGCCCGGATCGACGGCCTCCGACCAGCCCAGCATGACGCCCACGATGTCGATGTTGCCGATGCAGGCCATCCGTAGGGGCCGGCCCGTCATGCCGTTTTCGTCGTCGTCGGCGAATCCCACGGCCAGGTAGCGACCGCCGTGCGCCGTGCAGCGCCAGGAGCGTTCGACGAAGTCGCCCCCGGCCAGGTCGTAGACGACGTCAGCGCCGGCATCGCCGGTGGCAGCCAGCACCGCCTCGACGAAGTCCTCAGCGGTGTGGTCGATGACCAGGTCGGCACCCAGTGAGGAGCACAGCGCTCCCTTGTCCGGGCCCCCGGCCACGGCGATGACCCGGGCGCCGACGGCCTTGCCCAGTTGGATGCCGGCCGTGCCCAGGCCGCTGGCGGCCGAGTGGATCACGACGGTCTCACCGGCGCGGAGCCGACCCCGGCGGAACAGGGCCAGATGCGAGGTCTGGAAGGTGAGCAGAAAGGCGGTGGCCTCGGCATCGTCGAACTGCTCGGGGGCATCGAACACCGAGACGACGGATGCGAGGGCGTACTCGGCGATCCCACCCAGGGCGGTGTTGGTGATGGCCACCACCCGCTTGCCCAGCCAGGCCTCTGCACCCTCCCCTGCGGCGTCGACCACCCCGCAGACATCCATGCCCAGGGTGAACGGTGGGGGGGTCGGTACCGACACCAGCTTCCCGCGGCATCGGTCGATGTCGTTGAAGTTGAGCGACGCCGCCGCGACCTTGACCCGTACCTCGCCCGGACCCGGTTCGGGTCGATCGATGGTGCGAATGGCCAGTACCTCTCCCGGCCGACCGTGGGCGGTCACCTGCAAGGCCCTCATGCTGTCCCCCCTACTGGCCCTCATGCTGCCCCCCTACTGATGCGGAAAGCCTACAGCTACCCAAGCCTGATACGTAAGACGCTAGGAGTTCAGTGTCTCATAGGCGCAGGGCTTGCGCCACCGATCCTCGCCGTGAAGGCGGGGAGGAACCAGGTTTCCAGTTGACGGCGGATCTCCTCGGGTTGACGGCCGCCGTCGCCGGGGACGGCGGCGTAGGAGATGAGCACCCGCAGGATCCAGTCGATGAGGTCGGACATGTCCTGGTCCGAGACCGAGCCGTCGGCCAGGGAGGAGGCGAGCAGTGGTCGGACCCCGGCCTCGCCGATGTGACGGAGGGCCTCGACGTGGATGGCCTGGGTCGCCGCCCATGCCGCCGAGTCGCCGCCGAACACCGCGGCATGCACGGGTCGGTGCCGGATCTCCTCGATGGCGAACATCATGCCCTCGAGGATGCGTTCGCCCGGGTCCTCCACATCGGCGAGATGCAACTCGGCGTCGACGGCCATGGCTGTTGACTCACGGGCCAGAACAGCCAGGAAGATGGCCTCGTGGCTGCCGAACCGGCGGTAGAGGGTGGCCCGGGAGACACCCACCCCCTGGGCGAGGTCCGCCGCCGTCGTCTTGGCCACGCCGAAGCGCAGGTAGCAGGACGTGGCCGCGTCCAGCACCGCATCCAAGTCGACACCGGGATGACGCTGCTGGGACATGGGGCTCCTTGTGTTGGGCGTCGACGGATGAGCCCTGCACCCGGGCTTGGCCGGTCAACCGTTGAGCGAGGATGGCTGGAGGAGGGTTTGTGAGGCTCCGGTGCTCCGTGAGGAACTGAGGATGTAGGTTACGGCCCGGGTTTCTCGAGCCAGTGAGACATGATCTAATATAGTCTCGCGTCTTATAGGCAACTTGACGAGGAGCTATGGTGGGCCCCATCGAGCTACGGGAAGATGCTCCGGCCAATCCTCAACACGACGCCGCCACCGAGCTAGCCCGGCGGGCGGGAGCGCTACTCATGGACCTTCGCTCACGGTCGCCCCACTCGAAGCGTGCGCTGAGCGACGAGGGGGATCGGTGTTCGCACGAGTTCCTGATGGCTCAGCTGGCCATCCGGTTCCCTGAGGATCCGGTCCGGTCGGAAGAGGGACACGACTCGCCGGGGGCCGAGCGCCTATGGGTCATCGACCCGCTGGACGGATCCCGCGAGTACGGGGAGGGGCGGGAGGACTGGGCCGTCCACGTCGCCTTGGCCATGGGGGGCCGTCCGGCCGTCGGCGCCGTTGCCCTCCCGGCCCGAGGGATGGTGCTCGGGACGTCGGCACCGCCGCCCGTGGCCGAAGCGGCACCGGTGCCCCGCCTCGTGGTCAGCCGCTCGAGGCCACCGGCCGTGGCTGCCGGGTTGGCCGGGCGACTGGGTGCCACCACCATCCCCATGGGCTCGGCCGGCGCCAAGATCGCCGCAGTCATACTCGGTGAGGCGGAGATCTATGTCCATGCCGGGGGGCAGTACGAGTGGGACTCGGCGGCTCCGGTGGCCGTGGCCCTGTCCGCTGGGTTGCACGCCAGCCGGATCGATGGCTCACCGTTGCGTTACGGCCTCCCCGACCCATGGTTGCCGGACCTGTTGGTGTGCCACCCCTCGTTGGCCGACGTCGCGTTGGCCGCGTTGGCCGGATCGGTGTGAGGCCGTGGTGAAGCGGCTGACCCACCTCGAGCAGCTCGAGGCCGAGACCATCCAGATCATGCGCGAAGCGGTGGCCGAGAGCGACCGGCCGGTGATGCTTTATTCGATCGGCAAGGACAGCTCGGTCATGCTCCACCTGGCCATAAAGGCCTTTGCCCCGGCCAAGCCCCCCTTTCCCCTCCTCCACGTCGACACCACGTGGAAATTCCAGGCCATGTACGAGTTCCGCGACGCGTTGGTCGAGAAGCTCGGCCTCGACCTCATCGTCTACCGCAACGAGGAGTGCGTCGAGCGTGGGATCAACCCGTTCGATCACGGATCGGCCCTCCACACCGACATGTGGAAGACGCAGGGGCTCAAGCAGGCGCTCGATCGCTACGGTTTCGACGCCGCCTTCGGCGGTGCTCGTCGGGACGAAGAGAAATCGCGGGCCAAAGAGCGCATCTTCTCGCTCCGTTCCGAACAGCACCGATGGGATCCCAAGCTCCAACGGCCAGAGCTGTGGCACCTCTACAACGTGCGTCGGAACCAGGGAGAGAGCATCCGGGTCTTCCCCCTGTCGAACTGGACGGAGCTCGACGTGTGGCAGTTCATCTACCGGGAAGAGATCCCGATCGTTCCTCTCTACCTGGCCGCGCCGCGGCCGGTGGTGGTACGGGACGGCACGCTCATCATGGTCGACGACGAGCGGATGCGGCTGGCCCCGGGGGAGACACCGACGCTGAAGAGCGTGCGATTTCGCACGCTGGGCTGCTACCCGCTCACCGGAGCGATCGAGAGCGAGGCCGACACCCTGGCCAAGGTGATCCAGGAGATGCTGCTGACCGCCACCTCGGAACGGCAGGGCCGGGTCATCGACCACGACGCAAGCGGTTCCATGGAACGCAAGAAGCAAGAGGGGTACTTCTGATGGCTCACGCCCCGGGCGACCTGGCCATCGGCGACATCGATGCCTACCTGGACGCCCATGAGCGCAAGTCGATGCTCAGGTTCATCACCTGTGGCAGCGTGGATGACGGCAAGAGCACGCTCATCGGCCGGCTTCTGTATGAGTCGAAGCTGATCTTCGAGGACCACCTGAGCGCCTTGGAGGCCGACTCCCGGACCATCGGCACCCAAGGGGGCGAGCTCGACTTCGCCCTCCTGGTCGACGGCCTGGCCGCCGAGCGAGAACAGGGCATCACCATCGATGTGGCCTACCGCTTCTTCTCCACCGAAGCGCGCAAGTTCATCGTGGCCGATACGCCGGGCCACGAGCAGTACACGCGGAACATGGTGACCGGTGCCTCGACTGCCGATCTGGCAGTGATCCTGATCGACGCCCGCCGTGGCGTCCTGACCCAGACGCGCCGCCACAGCTACGTGGTGTCCCTGCTCGGCATCAGGCACGTCGTGCTGGCCATCAACAAGCTCGACCTGTGCGACTACTCCGAGGACGTGTTCTCCACCATCAGCGACGAGTATCGGGCCTTCGCCGCCGGGATCGGTCTGCACGACGTGACGGCGATCCCCCTCTCCGCACTCCGAGGCGACAACGTCACCGAGCGGAGCCCGCACACGCCGTGGTTTTCGGGGCCCACCCTGCTCGGTCATCTGGAGACGGTGGAGATCGACGGAGCGCTCCAGGGTGAGCCGTTTCGGATGCCAGTCCAATGGGTCAACCGTCCCGAGCTCGACTTCCGCGGATTCTGTGGTCAGGTGGTACGGGGGGCAGTCCATCCCGGCGACCCCGTTCGCGTCCTCCCCTCGGGACAGCGCACGTCGATTGCCAGCGTCATCTTGAATGGTACGGACGTGGGTGAGGCAGTATCGGGTGAGTCGGTTACGCTCACGCTGACCGGCGAGGTCGATGTCAGTCGGGGTGACGTCCTCGCCTCCGACACCGATCCGCCCGATGTGGCTGATCAGTTCGAAGCCCACATTGTCTGGATGAGCGAGCACCCGATGCTCCCGGGGCGCCCGTACCTGCTCAAGGCGGGCACCAGCACTGTCGGCGCCACGCTCGCTCACCCCAAGTACAAGGTGAACGTCAACACCATGGAGCACATTGCAGCAGCCACGCTCGAGCTCAACGACATCGGGGTGGGCAACATCAACCTGGACCGACCCATCGCCTTCGATCCCTACACGGAGAATCGTGAGATGGGTGGCTTCATCCTCATCGACCGGTTCGACAACGCCACCGTCGGCGCCGGACTCTTGCACTTCGCGCTGAGGCGATCGGCCAACATCCACTGGCAGGCCGTCGAGGTGGACAAGGAGGCCCGCTCGGACCTCAAGGCTCAGCAACCCGCCCTCATCTGGCTGACCGGCTACTCGGGGGCGGGAAAGTCCACCATCGCCAACATCGTCGAGCGCAAACTCCACCGGCTGGGTCGGCACACCTATCTCCTCGATGGCGACAATGTTCGCCATGGCCTGAACAAGGACCTGGGGTTCACCGATGCGGACCGGGTCGAGAACATCCGCCGCATCGCCGAAGTGGGCAGCCTCATGGTCGACGCCGGCTTGATCGTCATTGCCTCGTTCATTTCTCCCTTCCGGGCCGAGCGGGAGTTCGCTCGGTCGTGCGTGCGACCGGGCGAGTTCATCGAGGTCTTCGTGGACACGCCCTTGGCTGTCGCCGAATCTCGGGATCCCAAGGGCCTGTTCAAAAAGGCGCGGCGTGGTGAGCTGTTCAACTTCACCGGCATCGACTCCCCCTACGAGCCACCCAGTGATCCAGAGATTCGCATCGATACCACGCAGGTGCTGCCCGAAGATGCGGCGGACGCCGTCATCTCTATGCTGCGGGGCATGACCAGTCCTAGATCGACGGCATGACGAGTGCT
>DASXMT010000477.1:0-10075 GCA_036495505.1 Acidimicrobiales bacterium
GGTGCACCCGGCCGGCGCACCGGACCGAGCGTATCGGCTTCGCTCGGGACGACGAGAGTGGGACTCAGTACTCGCCCGGAAATCGGACGATGGGCACCGGCTGTCCCCGCCGAGCCGCTTCGGTTCGGAGACGCACCCGCAAGCGCCGGCCACTGCGAGAACTCCCTTGGCCACGCCGGCCCGGCTCCAGTGGGCCAGGGGCCGCCCCACCACGAAGGTGCCATCGTCGGGGGAGGTCGACTCTCCCGGGCCCGGCCTCACGGCCACCCTCCGGTCACACCGTGAGGCGCTTGGCCTTGCCCGGCTGTTGGGTGGGCATGGTCAGTGTGGCCGGAACGGTCAGGGCGGGTGCGGGACCGAGTAGCGCAACGGGGCTCTGGTTGTCAGGGCACTCGGCCGTCAGCACCGCTCCGCCCTGAGCCGTAGCCGGCATGGTTGGGACCGAGGTATTGGGCTTGCCCTTCACGTTGAGCGTCGAGGTGAGGTCGCCCACCGTCTTGCGGCGCCAGGCCGAGATGTTGGACACCTTGATGTCGAACCGCTCCTCGAGCAGGCGCAACTGGGAGGTGTGGTCGAAGCGGTCGGAGTTGACGTAGCCGCCGCGGCTGAAGGGGGACACCACCAGCAGGGGCACCCGGAAGCCGAGGCCTATCGGTCCGGCGATGCCGCCGGCCGAGGCCGGGAGGGGGCGCACGGTCAGGTATTCGCCCTTCGTCCCCTTCGGGGCGACGGGGGGCGGGACATGGTCGAAGAAGCCGCCGTTCTCGTCGTAGGAGACGATGAGGACGCTCTTCGACCACACCTTCGGGTTGGCGGTCAGAGCCGAGAGGACCTGGCTGATCATGAACTCGCCGTTGAGGGGCGCGGCGGAAGGGTGCTCGGAATCCACGATGCTCGGGTGGATCCAGCTCACTTGGGGCAGGGTGTCGTTCTTGGCGTCGGCGAAGAATTCGTCGGGCCAGACCGGGAGGAAGGCCTTGTTGTACAGGGGCGTCCCCGCCTTCAGCAGTTGCTTGAAGTACAACAGGGCGTTGAACCCGATGGCCAGGTTGTCCTTCTCGAGTGAGCCGACCGACCCGTTGACGGGTTGGTAGACCTTCCAGCTCACACCCTTGTCCTCGAGCAATTCGGGCACCGTCTGCCAGCTACAGCTGCCCACCACTTCGGGCGACTGGCTGACCGATGGCGTGGTCAGGACCGGGCCGCCGTGGGCGCCGGCTGGGTCGAGGGTGCCGGTCAGCCACATGAGACGGTTGGGCATGGTTGGTCCCATCACCGAGCAGTAGTAGGCGTCACCGATGGTGAAGGCGTCAGCCAATGCATAGCGGAAGGGCATGTCACTGCGGTCGAGGTAGCCCATGACGATGGGGGCCTGGGCCGGGCCGTCGTTGCCGGGCTGGGCGTGGACGCTGACGAAGCTGTCCATCTTCCCCCCGTTCCAACTGTGGTGCTGGGGCACCCAGCCGTGAGCGGGGATGTCCGAGTTTCCCGCGCATTGGGGCATGGTGGTGGCCGCGTCGAGGTGATAGGGGACCAGGGTGTCGGCGTGGTCGGGCTGCGAGGTGGATTGGGGCCAGGCCTGGCTGAACACCCCGAGGCTGCCGGTCCGATGGTCGTTGAATCCCCGGACCCCCGGATAGACACCGAAGTAGTGGTCGAAGGACCGGTTCTCCAGCATGAGCATGACCACGTGTTCCACCGCCCCGAGATCGGAGCCCGCCGGCGTCGTGGCCGCCGCTTGGCTTACCAGCGACGATCCACTGAAGGTGTCCAGCAGCGCTCCTGCGCCGACGGTCAGGCCGCCGGCGATGAACCCACGGCGAGAGATGGACGGACCTGGCACGATGTCCCCCTTCGGGCCCAGTCGCGGTCCGACCGGGAATCAGCTGTGACTCTAGAGCCTGCCGCTGGACAAGTCGTGCAGTCCGGTCCGGTCGCCGTAGGCTGCCGCCCATGTCCCCATCGGTTGCCGCGTCGGATCCCCGGATTCCCCGGGTCTACGCCCGCCGGCTGCCGCAACCCACCACCGGTGAGCTCCTGCGCCGAAGCCTGGACATCGCCACCGTTGGCGCCCGGCACTTCTCCGGGCTGGCCCTGCGCCAACTTCGCCACGCCCGGTCGGGTCCCCTTCCGTTGGCCGTCCTGGCCCGCCCCCTCCGGCGCACGTTCGAGGATCTGGGCGGGACGTACATGAAGTTCGGGCAACTGGTGGCATCCTCCCCTGGTCTGTTCGGCGAGGCCTTCGCCGACGAATTCCGGACGTGCCTGGACACCGGACCGTCGGTTCCGTTCGAGACGGTACGGGAGATCGTCGAATCGGACCTGGGCATGCCGCTGGCCGATGCGTTCGCCCGGTTCGACCCCGTCCCCGTCGGCAAGGCCTCGATCGCCGTGGTTCACAAGGCCGTGCTGCATGATGGGCGCGTGGTGGCGGTCAAGGTGCTGCGGCCCGGGGTCGAGCACCTGGTGGCCACGGACCTGGACCTCCTGCAGCCTTTGTTGGAATTGGTGGCCCGGCAGACCGGGGACCAGGCCGCGGGCACGCTGCTGCAGATGTTCACCGGGTTCCGGGAGCAGATCGGCGAAGAGCTCGACTTACGCAACGAGGCCAGGGCCCTGTCTGCTTTTGCCCTTCTGCTCGAAGAGGTCGACCTGCCCTTGATGGTGGTGCCCACGCCCTTCCCCGAGTTCTCCGGCCCCAACGTGTTGACAATGGAGTTCCTAGACGGCGTGCCCATCGACGACCTGGCCGGGGCGGCGGCCTTCGGCGTCGACCCCGGACCCCTGGTCGAACAAGTAGTGAGGGCCTTCTTCCTCACCACCGTTCGGTGGGGCGCGTTCCACGGCGACGTGCACGCCGGGAACATGCTCCTGTTGCGCGACGGTCGCATCGGGGTCATCGATTGGGGCATCGTCGGGCGTCTCGACGCCGAGACCCACTTCTATTTCATCCGGATGCTGGCTGCAGCCCTGGGCGACGAGTCGGCCTGGGAGGACATTGCCGTCCACCTGACCAAGACCTACGGGCCGACGATGCAAGAGGGCCTGGGCTTGTCCGATGAGGACCTGGCCCTGTTCATCCGGGGCATCCTCGAGCCCGTGTTGCTGCGGCCCTTCGGCGAGGTGTCGTTGGGCGCGTTGATCCAGGCTCCCCAGGTGCAGGCGGCCAAGGCGCAGGGCATCGAAGCCCACAACCGCTCGCTGCGGGCCGTCCTCGGAAGGCTCCGAGCCCAACGCCGTCTCCGGCGGCTGGCCGACGAGTCCGGTGGCACTGATTCCGATTTCGACCGGGGAACGTTCCTCTTGGGGAAACAGCTCATGTACTTCGAGCGCTACGGCAAGATGTTCCTGTCCGACGTGCCCCTCCTCCACGACCGTGCCTTCTTCGAGACGTTGCTGGAGTCGGCGCCCAAGTGATCGAGACCCCTGATTCCGAGGAGACGACGGGGAGCGACACCCTGTCGATTTGCTTCGTGTGCACGGGCAACATCTGCCGGTCCCCGCTGGCCGACGTGGTCCTCGGCCGCATGGCCCGCGAGACCTCCCTGTCCGACGGCTCCTTCCTCGCTGATCACATCCGGATTTCGAGCGCAGGGACCGGACCGTGGCATGCGGGCGAGCCCATGGACCCCCGCGCCGTCGCCGTGCTCGGCGAGCACGGGTACACGGATCACGGACACATCGCCCGCCAGTTCGCCGTGTCCTGGTTCGACGAGGAGGATCTCATCGTGTGCCTGGCCCGGCGGCACCAGCAGACCCTTCGCAGTTTGGCCGTGGGGCGGCCCATGGACGGCCGCCTGGTGCTGCTGCGCTCCTACGATCGAGGCGCGGGTGGCGCCGTGGATGTGCCCGACCCGTACTACGGCGACGCGGCCGACTTCGAGGAATGCCTCACCCTGATCGAGGCCGGGTGCCGGGGCCTGGTGCTGGAGCTGGTGTCGCGGCTCGAGGACGACCAGGTCTGATCGTCAACCGTATCCGTCGAGCTCGACGGATAGATTGTCGGCCATGACCTCGCGTCCTGATCTGTCCGGCAACGTCGTCCTGGTGACGGGAGGAAGTCGCGGCCTGGGCACCACCCTGACCGAGGCGTTTCTGGAGTCCGGCGCGGACGTAGCCATCTGTGCCCGGAAAGTGCCCGAGGTGCTGCCGTCCGCCGGCGGTCGTGAGCCGTTCTTCGTGGCCGGGGACCTCCGCCAGTTCGACGAGGTCACGGCCATTGTCGACGCGGTGGTAGAGCGCTTCGGCCGCCTGGACGTGGTGGTCAACAATGCCGGTGGCGCGCCACCGATCAACTCGGCCACGGCGTCGCCCCGCTTCTCCACCTCGGTCATCGCCCTGAACCTGCTGGCCCCCCTGTTCGTGACCCAGGAAGCCAACCGGGTCATGCAGCTCCAACCCAACGGGGGCCTGGTGCTGAACATCTCGTCGTTGTGCGGCATGCGACCCTCGCCGACCACCGCGGCCTACGGCGCGGCCAAGGCCGGGCTGTTGAACCTGACCGAGAGCCTGGCCATGGAGTTCGCCCCCAAGGTGCGGGTCAACTGCGTGACCGCCGGCGCCCTCGAGACCGAGGAGCTCCACGAGAAGTTCGGCGGTGACTCCTACTTCGACGCCGTTCGTGCCACGGTCCCACTCGGACGCATGGGCAACCCCGATGACGTAGCCAAGGCCTGTCTCTTCCTGGCCTCGGATCAGGCGACGTTCATCACCGGAAGCAACCTGGTCGTCCACGGTGGAGGCGATCACCCCCCACTGATGGTCTGAGACAGTGGCGGGGGCCCGGCTGCCGTGCGAGGCAGTGAGCTCCGAGCCGATCGGTGGCGGCGACACGTGCATCGCCAGTCGACTCACGTTGGCCGACGGCACGGCGTTGTTCGCCAAGGAACGGCGCCGGGCTCCGACCGACCGATCGCTCCGGACGGGATGGGATGTCGTGCTCACCTCGGAGACGCGGGGGCTGCAGTGGCTGCACGAGGCCGAAGCAACAGGGGGCGCGCCGGTACCTGAGGTGGTCGCGGCGTCAGAGGAACGCTTGGTGCTGGGGTGGATCGAGCCGGGTCGACCCATCCCGGGCGCAGCTGAGCAGTTCGGTCGTGAGCTTGCCCGCACCCATCGCCATGGCGCCCCCCGGTTCGGCGCTCCCTGGCCCGGGGCCATCGGACCGCTACCCCTCGACAATCGGCCGGTTGACTCAGAAGCCGGGCATGCATGGTCCCCCTTCTACGTGGGCCGCCGGATCGAGCCGTTCCTCCGGCTCGCCGTCGACGCCGGCTCGATCGCCGATGGCGACCGCTGGGCGGTGGAGCAGGTCATCCATCGAATTGCCGAACTGTCGGGTCCGCCAGAGGAGCCATCCCGCATCCATGGCGACCTGTGGAGCGGGAACCTGGTGTGGGGAGCAGACGGCCGGGTGTGGCTGGTCGATCCGGCGGCTCACGGCGGCCACCGGGAGACCGACCTGGCCATGCTCGCCCTGTTCGGGACGCCCCATCTCGACCGGATCGTCGGTGCCTACGACGAGGAGTGGGCCCTTGCCCCTGGCCATCAGGACCGGGTGGCCCTCCACCAACTGCATCCGCTCCTGGTGCACGCCGCCCTGTTCGGCCCCTCGTATGGGGCACGGGCCGGGTCGGCCGCCCGCCAGGCGCTGGCTCGGAACTGAGGGTTCAGGAGAGGACACCCCCTACCACCAGGGATTGGGCTTGGCTGGCGCCAAAAAGTGAAATGTGTTCTACTTTTTGCCGTCCACGATTCAGCGGTGCAATGGGGGGAGGTCAGGGATGCCCGACGGCGAAGTGCTGCATGCGGCTCACGTTCTCGACTACCCGTATTCGCGCTCGGTAGGGCCGGTTATCGGCGCGTTTCTCACCGGGTTGCGTGACGGCAAGATCCTGGGCGCCACAGGGGCAGGCGGGTCGGTCATCGTCCCGCCGACCGAGTACGACCCCATCACCGGGGACGACGTCGGTGAGCTGGTCGAGGTCGGTCCAGGCGGGGTGGTGAAGACCTGGTCATGGGTGTCCAAGCCGCTGCGGAACCACCCCCTCGACCACCCCTTCGCCTTCGCCCTCATCCGTCTGGACGGCGCGGGTACCTCGATGCTGCACGTCGTCGACGCCGGTACTCCCGAAGCCTTGTCCTCCGGTACCCGTGTCGTGCCCCGTTGGAAGGGCGAGGACGACCGGGTCGGTCACGTTCTGGACATCGAGGCCTTCGTCCCCGACACGGGGGCGCCGTGATGGCCGAGGCAACGAAGTCGCCCGAGGGCGACGATCGGGGACCGGTCACCATGCTGTCCACCCCCATCCACCTGGACTACTCGTTCACCCAGGGCATCGCCCAGTCCCGGAACCTCCGAGGGCTGGCCGAGGGAAGGTTCATCGGCCAGCGCTGCTCGGTGTGCGGCAAGGTCTACGTGCCCTCGCGGGGGTCGTGCCCCACCGACGGCGTCCCCTGCACCGAGGAGGTGGTGCTGCCCGACACCGGGACCATCACCACGTTCTGCGTGGTCAACGTGCCCTTCGCCGGCCAGTCCATCGAGATCCCCTACACCTGTGCCCAGGTGCTGTTGGACGGGGCCAATATCTCCTTCATGGGCCTGATCCAAGAGGTCCGCGCCGAGGAGGTCCACATGGGCCAGCGGGTCGAGGCGGTGTGGGTGGAGCCCGAGCACCTCGCCCCGTCGATGGCGTCGGTGAAGTACTTCCGGCCCACCGGCGAGGCTGACGCCGACTACGAGACGTACAAGGACTACTTGTGAGTCCCGCCGCCAGTCGCCGGCCGGTTGCCGTCGCCTCATTCGCCCAGTCCCAGAACGTCCGTCGTGACCAGGAGCGCAACGAGGTGGAAGGGTTGATGCCGGTCATCGGCGAGGTCTTCGCCAACATCGGCATCACCAAGGACGACATCGACTTCATCTGCTCCGGTTCGACCGACTACCTCATCGGAGGGCCGTTCAGCTTCGTGGCCGCCCTGGACGCCGTCGGGGTATGGCCGCCACGGAGCGAGAGCCACGTCGAGATGGACGGCGCCTTCGCCCTGTACGAGGCCTGGGTTCGCCTGCAAGAAGGCGACATCGATGCAGCCCTGGTCTACTCGTTCGGACGGTCGTCAATGGGCGACCTCAACGAGATCCTGGCCCTCCAGCTGGACCCGTACTACCTGGCCCCGATGTGGCCCGACCCGGTCAGCATCGCCGCCCTGCAGGCCCGAGCCCTGATCGACTCCGGCCGAGCCACCGAGAGCGACCTGGCTGGTGTGGCGGCCCGGAGCCGCAAGTCGGCACTGTCCAACCCCAAGGCCCAGGTGGCCTACGACCGATCGGTCGAAGAACTGTTGTCCGACGAGTACGCGGTAGCCCCGCTGCGGAGGCATGCACTGCCTCCGATCACCGACGGCGCCGCCGCCATCGTGCTGGCCGCCGGGGACAAGGCGGCGCGGTGGACCGACAACCCGGCGTGGATCACCGGTATCGACCACCGGATCGAGACCCACGCCCTCGGTGCCCGCGACCTGACCCGCTCGCCCTCGACCACCAAGGCGGCCGAAATGGCCGGAGTGGGGGAGGGCCCGGTCGACGTGGCCGAGTTGCACGCACCATACGCCCACCAGGAACTCATCCTGGCCGAGGCCATGGGCCTGGGTGACGGCGTGTCCGTCAACCCGTCGGGCGGGGCCCTGGCGGCCAACCCGTTGATGTCGGCCGGACTCATCCGCATCGGCGAGGCGGCAGCGCGGATCGCGTCGGGGTCGGCCCATCGGGCCGTGGCCCACGCCACGTCGGGCCCGTGCCTGCAACAGAACCTCGTCTGCGTCCTGGAGGGTGAGTGATGCCAGAGCGTTGTGCAGTCATCGGCGTGGGACAAACCAAGCACAAGGCGAGACGGGACGACATCTCCATCGCCGGGCTGGTCCGGGAGGCGGCCAAGCGTGCTCTGGAGGACGCCGCGCTGACCTGGAGCGACATCGACGCCGTGGTGGTGGGCAAGGCCCCCGACATGTTCGAGGGCGCCATGATGCCCGAGCTGTACCTGGCCCCGGCGCTGGGTGCAGTGGGAAAGCCCATGTTCCGGGTCCACACCGCCGGCTCGGTGGGTGGCTCGACCACGCTGGTGGCCGCCCATCTGATCACCGCCGGCATCCACAAGCGGGTGCTGGCCGTGGCCTACGAGAAGCAGTCCGACTCCGACGCCATGTGGGCCCTGTCGGTGCCCCAGCCCTTTGCCGCCCCGCTGCTGGCCGGTGCCGGCGGCTACTTCGCCCCCCACATCCGCGCCTACATGCGACGGTCGGGTGCTCCCGACCATATCGGTTGCATGGTGGCGGTCAAGGACCGGCTCAACGCGGTGAAGAACCCCTACGCCCACCTGCACCTGCCCGACATCGACCTGAAGACGGTGCAGGACTCGGTGATGCTGTGGGACCCCCTGCACTACCTCGAGGCGTGCCCTTCCTCGGACGGTGCGGCGGCCATCATTCTCTCGGCCGAGGACGCCGTGACCGGCACCTCCTTCCCGCCGGCGTGGGTCCACGGCATGGCCATGCGCTCCGAGCCGACCATGTTCGCCGGGCGCGATCAGGTGAACCCCCGGGCCGGCCGAGATTGTGCCGCCGATGTGTTCGCACAGGCCGGGATCACCAACCCGCGAGCCGAGATCGACATGGCCGAGGTCTACGTCCCTTTCAGCTGGTACGAGCCCATGTGGTTGGAGAACCTGGGCTTCGCCGAGCAGGGCGACGGCTGGAAGCTCACCGAATCCGGAGCCACGGCCCTGGACGGCGACATCCCGTGGAACGCCTCGGGTGGCGTGTTGTCGTCGAACCCCATCGGGGCGTCGGGGATGCTCCGGTTCCTGGAAGCAGCGATGCAGGTACGGGGCCAGGCCGGCGAGCACCAGGTGGATGGGGTCCGGCGCGCATTGGGCCAGGCCTACGGGGGTGGGTCCCAGTTCTTCGCCATGTGGGTCGTGAGCAGCGAGAAGCCCTGATTTGATCGGATCGCTGCTGCGCCTGCCGATAAGCTGCGTCGCGTTCGCCGAGACACCGGAGGTCACATGAAGATCGTCGTCGACTACGACGAGTGTGCCAGCAACGCCGTTTGCATGGGAATCGCTCCGGAGGTGTTCGAGGTCCGCGATGACGGGTTCCTCTACGTGCTCAACGAGCACCCTGGCGAAGAGCTACGTGAGAAGGTGCGGCAGGCGGCCAACGGCTGCCCGACCGGCGCCATCACCATCGTCGAGGACGAGTAATCCCCGGCGTGCCCGGGGACACCCCGCGGGTCCGATTCGCCCCGTCTCCGACGGGTTTCCTCCACGTTGGCAGTGCCCGAGCGGCATTGTTCAATTGGCTGGTGGCCCGACAGTCGGGCGGCACGTTCGTGCTCAGGATCGAAGACACCGATACCGAACGCAATCGCGAGGAGTGGGTTGACGGCATCCTGAGCTCCCTCCATTGGCTGGGCATGGACGCCGACGAGGGTCCCTATCGCCAGTCGGAGCGACGCCGGCGGTACGACCTGGCCGCGGACGCCCTGTGGGACGCCGGCCATCTCTACGCCTGTGACTGCACCCGGGAGGTGGTCGATGCTCGGACGAAGGGGAACCCCATCCCCGGCTACGACGGGTTCTGCCGCGACCGGGGACTGGAGCGTGGCGAGGGGCGTGCACTCCGCTTCCGGACCCCCGACGACGGGTCGACCATCGTCGTAGACGTGATCCGGGGGGACGTCGAGTTCCCCCATGCGGCGATGGAGGACTTCGTCGTGGTCAAGTCGAGTGGGCAGCCCCTCTTCGTCCTGGCCAACGTGGTCGACGATATCGACATGGCCATCACCCATGTCATCCGGGGGGAGGATCTGTTGCCGACGACTCCCAAGGGGCTGTTGTTGTGGGGGGCTCTGGCCTCTGCGGGGTGGCAGACCGACGGGCTCGTGGCCGACGCCCCGAGCCCCACCCTCGGGCTCCCCGTCTTCGCCCACCTCCCCTTGCTGGTGAACGAAGGAGGCAAGAAGCTGTCGAAGCGGCGCGACTCGGTTGCCGTCGAGTCGTACCAGGAACAGGGGTATCTCCCG
>DASXMT010000478.1:0-2187 GCA_036495505.1 Acidimicrobiales bacterium
CGTGGCGGCATGAGCTGATGGCCGGCGACCGCAGCATGCGGGGCCTGGCCGAAGAGTTCGTCGCCGCCTGGAACGGCGCCGATATCGACCACCTCGGCCGGCTCTTCCACCCAGAGTTCCGCTGGCACATTGCCGTCACCCCCTATGACCAACCCCAGCTGCGACCGCTCCAATCAACACTCCACGCCGGGATGAACCTGCCGTGGGAGAAGTCCATCTATGACAAGACGGAAACCCTGCGTATCTTCGGCAGAATCTTTTCCGCCACCGACCAGTTCGCCCTCGAACTCCGAAGCGTCATCGCCGACCAGGACCGCGCCGCGCTCGAGCTCGTCGGATCCGCCGTCCATCCGGTCAACGGCCGTCGCTACGACAACCTCTACTGCTACATCTTTGAAATGCACGACGACCAGCTGGTCCTGCTCCGGGAATACCAGGACACCCTGCTGCTCTTCGACGTGTGGGTCGCCCAATAGGTCGGTGTCCACCGACGAGCACGCACCACGGGCCGCTCTATCAGGTACCGTTCCCGGCAGAGGTGGGTACCCGGGCTAGGCAAGGCCCTCAAGCCTCACAGGCCAGGGTCCTCGGTCCGCGTTTCGCTGGCAGACGCGAAAAGGTTGAGGCCGAGCGACTCGGAGAGATACGAGGTCGCCAGTTTCCCTCTCACCGAATTGCCGGCTGGGTCCAATGGCGGAGAGAACGCGCCGAGTCCTCCCTTGCCCGGCGAGACGGTGACCATGCCGCCGCTGACTCCGCTCTTGCCGGGCAGGCCGATGTCATACAGCCAGTCGCCCGTTCGTTCGTACAGTCCGGCCGTGGCCAGCACGGCCAGAACCGCCTTGCACTGTGACGAATTGATAACGGGAACCCCGGTAAGAGGGTTCACGCCGCCATTGGCAAGGGTCGCCCCCATGACGGCAAGATCCTGTGCGCTGACGAGCAGCGAGCACTGCCTGGTGTACAGGTCGGTCGCCTCATCTGGATCGCAGTAGATGCGGTCGTATCCTGCGAGGAGGTGGGCGATACCGCGATTTCGCTGATTCGTGGTTTGCTCGGACCCGCAAACCTCTTCATCCACCACCAATTCGCGACCGGCAAACCGCGAGAGGCCGGAACGGATGAACTCCCAACGTTCATCCCGATCCCGTCCCAGCGCGAGGCTCGTGGTAGCGATCGCTCCCGCATTCACCATCGGATTCGTCATTCGATCTGCGCCGATCTCGATCGCCAGCACCGAGTCGAAGGGCAAACCGGTGCCGTTCACGCCGAGCTTCCGACGTGCTTCGGACGAACCAATCTCCTGGCAGACGAGCGCAAAGGTTAACGGCTTGGACACACTTTGGATGGAAAACTGTCGACTGGCGTCGCCGATCGCAGCGACGGCTCCACGCACGCCAGCGACAGCGAGGCCGAACCATTCGGGTGACGCTGCTGCCAGGGCGGGGATGTATGACGCGACGATGCCCTCGTTGACCCCCCGGTAGCGTTCGTACGCCTCCGTCATTCGCCCCCGCACCAGCTGACGGGATGGGAGGTCGCCGGTGGACACCCAAGACGGGGTATCGCCGTACTGGGCCCCCCTGGACGAGTCGGTCATTCCCTGTTCTGGTTGCGGTGTGGGCATAGGGTCCGAGTGAGGTTCCTGCATGCAAGCAGTATCACTGATTTTTTGACAACCGGTGACGCTGACCATGTCGTCGAAGCACCCGATGGACACGGTCACGGTATGGAGCCCGCCGTTGCTTCGACAAAAGATCGGCGATTCAGGCCCTGGCCCGCACCCAGGCGGCCTTGCCCAAAAAAAGGACGCCCCGGGGGGTCGCTCTCGACCGTGTTCGGTACTCGCAGGCACTTGCCCTAGAAGATGATGACGCCCCGGATGTTCTGCCCGCGGTGCAGGTCGTCTACCGCGTCGTTGATCTGGTCAAGGGTGTACGTGCGGGTGACGAGCTCATCCAGCTTCAGGTCACCCGTCCGATAAAGGGCAGCCAGGCGGGGGATCTCCCGGGCCGGCGAGCCCATGCCGTAGATAGCTCCCTGCAAGCGCTTCTGGTACATCGTCATTTCGAGCAGGTTGACCGGTATCCCGTTGCTCACCATCGCAGCAGCCGACGTGATGGCCACGGTTCCTCCCTTGCGAATCGCCGAGAATGCTTCGGCAATGTGATCTCCTTGGAGCACCCC
>DASXMT010000479.1:0-10381 GCA_036495505.1 Acidimicrobiales bacterium
CAAGCGGCCCAAGGCCGCCGGCGGGGCAACCGGCTCCGGGCGGGTGGCCGTGCCAATGCAGGGAACGATCGTCAAGGTCACGGTGGCCGTGGGTGACGAGGTGGAGCTGGGACAGACCGTGTGCGTGCTCGAGGCCATGAAGATGGAGAACAACGTGGTCAGCGAGAAGGCGGGGACGGTCAAGGAGGTCAAGGTGGCAGCGGGAGATGCAGTAGGGCCGGGCGACGTGGTCGCCATCATCGAGTAGCAAGAGGACGTAAGCGACGTGGCCGGCGATGTGGGTGGGGCAAAACAGGCCGTCGAATCTGCCGTCGACGCCGCGCTCGATTCTCTGATCCAGCTCAGCCACACGATCCATGCCCATCCCGAGCTGTCCTACGAGGAGGAGCGGGCCGCTCGATGGACAGCCTCCGCTCTGGCCGACGGCGGGTTCACCGTCTCGGAGGGGGTCGGTGACCTGCCCACTGCGTTCAGCGCCGAGTTCGGTTCCGGACCGCTGGTGGTGGCGGTCTGCGCCGAATACGACGCACTACCTGACGTCGGCCACGCCTGCGGCCACAACATCATTGCCGCCAGCGCGGTAGGAGCCGGCCTGGGTCTGGCCGCCGTGGCCGATGACCTGGGTTTGACCGTGCGCGTGGTGGGCACGCCGGCCGAAGAGGGCGGCGGCGGGAAGATCCTGCTCCTCGAGCGGGGGGTGTTCGACGGCGTCCACGCAGCAATGATGGTGCACCCGTGGTCGACCGAGCGCCTGGCTGGCACGTGCCTGGCCGTCTCCCACTTCGACGTTCATTTTGCCGGCAAGGCCGCCCATGCCTCGGCCGCTCCCTGGGAAGGCGTCAACGCCGCCGATGCCATGACCGTCGCCCAGGTCTCACTCGGCCTGCTCCGTCAGCAGATCCGGCCTGGCGACCAGTTCCACGGGGTGGTGACCGAAGGAGGGTCGGCGGCGAACATCATCCCTGCGGCGGTATCGGCACGGTACATGTGCCGGGCTCTCACCCTCTCGGACCTCGAGGTTCTGGAGCCGAGGGTGCAGGCCTGCTTCGAGGCCGGAAGCCTGGCCACCGGGGCCAGCGTGCGCTACGAGCAACTCGCACCCGTCTATTCCCACCTGGAGAGCGATCCTGGGCTGCTCGATGCCTACCGGGTCAACGCCGAGTCACTTGGTCGGCGGTTCACCCTCGACGACCAACGCGCCCCGCTTCCCACCCTTTCCACCGACATGGGCAACGTCTCGCTGGCCATCCCTACGATCCACCCGCTCATGGCCCTGGACTCCGGCGGAGCGGTCAACCATCAGCCCGAGTTCGCCGCCGTGTGTGTGACGGAGTCGGCCGATGCCGCACTCCGGGACGGGGCGTTGGCCATGGCCTGGACGACGGTGGACGCGGCTGTCAACGGCGGCTTGCGCGATCGGCTTCTGGCTGCGTCGTAATTCGTCCCATCGATTCGACCCGCCACCATGACGTGATCCCGGTAATCAGGAACTCAGACCGGAGACGATGGCAGTCAGCTCGCGCCACTGCTTGATGGGATAGGCCGCTGGCGCGTCGGTAAGGACCTGCAGGCACACATGGTCGGCTCCGGCGTCCAGGTGTTCTTTGACCCGCGCGGCAATGGCGGCGATGTCGCCGCAGGCAACGATCCCGTCGACGAGGCGGTCACTGCCCCCGTCAGCCAGGTCAGCGTCGCCGAACCCGAGGCGCTTCAGGTTGTTGGAGTAGTTGGGAAGCGCCAGGTAACGGGCCAACGCATGGCGAGCCGTGGCGTGGGCGGTCGTCAGATCGGGGTCCAGGACGACCATCTGCTCGGGGGCCAGCAGTGGACCCGAGCCGAGTGTGGCCCGGGCTTCGCCTGTATGGCGGGGCGTGGTCAGATAGGGATGGGCGCCGGCCGACCGATCCCGGGCCAGCTCGAGCATCTTCGGGCCCAGCGCGGCCAGGACCCGGTCTTCCTGACGCACCGGGGTCGGCGCGACATCCAGCGCATCGAGGTACTCCTTCATGACCGTGAGGGGCCGCTCATAGCGCCTGTCGCCCCCGGCCTCGACGAGCGAGGCGTGACTCACACCCAGTCCTAGGAGGAACCGCTCGGGATAGGCGGCGCTGATCCGGGCGTGCTCGGACGCCACCTCGGCGGCGTCGTGCATCCAGACATTGAGGATGCCGGTGACCACCGGTAGAGCCGTGGTGGCGCTGAGGACGCGGGTGACATCTCCGAAGATGTCGCCGCCGGCACCGCCGGGGATCCACAAGGCGCCGAAACCCAGGGACTCGAGCTCCCGGGCTGCTTCGCGCGCCTCGCCGGCGTCCTGCGAACGGAACTGACCGCTCCAGATCCCTACTCGGCCCAGATCCATGGTGCTCCCTTCGCTCGTGTGGCGCAGGCTCACCGGGCCTCCGCCGCAATCGCCTCCTAAGCGCCCGGTCGGAACTCCCCGAACACGCCGCGCAATACATCCGAGACCTCGCCCAATGTGGCCATGGACCGGAGTGCCACCTTCATGGGCACGAGCAGGTTCTGCGTTCCCCGGGCCGCCGCTTCCACGTCAGACAGTGCCGCATCCACGGCTGCTTGATCCCGATCAGCCTTCAACTTCTTGACCGCGGCGATCTGGGAGCGTTGCAGTTCCACGTCGATGGGGAACACCTCGTTGGGGTCATTGGTGGCATCGGCAAACTTGTTGACCCCGATGACGATCTTCTCGTCGTTATCGATGGCCTTGGCATAGGCGTAGGCGGCTTGCTCGATCTCCTGTTGCATGTACTGCGCCTCGATGGCGTCGACCGCGCCGCCCATGTCGTCGATGCGCTCGAGGTAGTCCCAGGCTGCCCTTTCCACCTCGTCGGTCAGGGACTCGACGAAGTAGGACCCGGCCAGAGGATCGACGGTGTCGGCGATCCCGGACTCGTAGCCCACGATCTGCTGGGTCCGCAGAGCGATCTTCGCCGCCTTCTCGGTGGGTAGGCCGAGGGCCTCGTCGAACCCGTTGGTATGCAAGCTCTGAGTCCCGCCCAGGGCCGCGGCCATGGCCTGGACGGTGACCCGGACGATGTTGTTCTCCGGCTGCTGCGCGGTCAGCGTCGAGCCACCGGTCTGGGTGTGAAACCGCAGCAAGGTGGACTTCTTGTCCTTGGCCTCGAACCGCTCGGTCATGATCTTTGCCCACATCCGCCGGGCAGCCCGGTACTTGGCCACCTCTTCGAACAGGTTGTTGTGGGCGTTCCAGAAGAAGCTCAGCCGGGGTGCGAAGGCGTCGACATCCAGCCCGGCGGCGAGAGCCGCCTCCACGTAGGCGATGCCGTTGGCGATGGTGAAGGCGATCTCCTGTACCGCAGTCGAGCCCGCTTCGCGAATGTGATAGCCGGAGATGGAGATGGTGTTCCAGGCCGGGAGGTGTTCGGCGCAGTACGAGAACGTGTCGGTGACCAGGCGCATCGACGGCCGGGGCGGGTAGATATAGGTCCCCCGGGCCACGTACTCCTTCAGGATGTCGTTCTGGATGGTCCCGCCCAGCTGCTTCGGGTCGACACCGTTCTCCTCGGCTACCAGTTGATAGAAGAGCAGGAGGATGGCGGCGGTGGCGTTGATGGTCATCGAGGTGGTGACCTTGTCCAGGGGCAGGCCGGCCAGGAGCAGGCGCATGTCAGCCAGGGAGTCGATGGCCACCCACACCTTGCCCACCTCGCCCTCGGCTCGAGCGTGGTCGGAGTCGTATCCCATCTGGGTGGGTAGGTCGAAGGCACAAGACAGGCCGGTCTGACCTGCGCCCAAGAGGAACTTGAACCGCTGATTGGTCGACCGGGCGTCGCCGAACCCGGCGTACTGCCGCATGGTCCAGAGGCGCCCGCGGTACATGTCGGGCCGAATACCGCGGGTATAGGGATACTGGCCGGGATCACCCAACTGGGCGTCGTAGTCCCAGCCAGCGAGATCGTCGGGGCGGTAGACGGGTCGGATCTCGATTCCCGAGTCGGTTCGACGCTCGTTCTCGGGCGTGCTCTTCGTTGCCATGGTCACAGGTTACGGTCTCGGAGCGGACCCGTTGTCCTGGTCCCCGAGAAACGGTGTGGTCCCCACCGCTTTGCCGGGCGGCTCCCGGTACGCTCGCGGGCATGAAGGATCAAGACGTAATCCGCCAGATCGACGAACTCGTGGCCGAAGAGCGAGTGCTCCACGAGCAAGCTACTGCGGCTGGCCGCCCCCTCACCGAGGAGGAGAGACGCCGAGAGCGGGACATCGACATCCACCTCGACGTGCTCTGGGACTACCTCCGTCAGGTTCGAGCGCTACGGGGGGCCGGCAAGGACCCCGACCTGGCCGTCATGCGTGGGGCGTCGATCGTGGAGGACTACAGGCAGTAGCACTCGGCGGGCTCGGCGCTCTCATCAGGGTGCTCCACGATCGCCGATCAGGGATTTCGGCGTTCCACCAGGTGAAGGGCTAGGCGCGGGCAGGAGGCGACGGCGCGCCGGGCATGCTCTCGCAGCTCGGCAGGGATGTCGGTGGCGTCGATGATCGGATAGCCCCAGGGGTCGAGGTGGATGCGTTCCGGGAGGAGCTCGGCACACGTCCCGTGGGCATCACACAACGTGGGATCGACCACGATCCTCAGGTGGCGCTTCACCATGAGATGCTCGAGCAGGGCGTCACCATCAGAGGGGCTCCCCCATCACCGGGACGGCCGACTGGGGACACGGCAGGAACCCCCGGGCCCGGGTCTGTTGGCATGGTCCGTCGCGCATATGCGAGGCCGCCTCCTCGGCAAAGACAGCCAATGAGCTGCGCACGAACCGGGCCACACCGTCGGGATGGCGGCAGGCGCCGCGGCCCTCGACCAGGTCGCACAGCCCGGCGATGCGCTGGGTGCCGACCCGGAACCCGAAGGGCCGAAAGGCCAGCTCCTCCATCATGGCGGCCAGGTCGGCCAGCCCGCGGACGCAGGGGCCGCACTGCCCTGCCCCCTGTTCTTGCATGTACCGCGCCACCCGGGCCGCCTCCGCCAAAGGGCACACGCTGTGAGGCAGGAGGGCGATGATGCCCGCACCGAGCGACGAACCCGCCTGCCGCGCCGCCTCCTCGGTCAGAGGGAGATCGAGCAACGTGGGCATGTTGACCCAGCCTCCTCCGTAGCCCCCCAAGAGCGCCCCCCGGAAGCTCGAGGCGTCGCCTTGCGAGAGTCCGAGAACCGCATGGATCGGTGCGCCCAAGGGCGCCTCCAGGATCCGGCTATCAGGCCATCGCCCGGTGACGGTGACGAGCATCGTGCCTGGCGCCTTCTCGGTTCCGAGGGCTCTGAACCACGATGGGCCGAACCGGGCGATGAACGAGACATGGGCCAGCGTTTCCACGTTCTGCACCAGGGTGGGACGGCCGTTGACCCCTCTGTCCCGCACCGACTCGATGGCCACGAACGAGGGTCGTACCTCACGCCCGCCGTCGAGCATGTTGACCACGGCTGATTCCTGACCGGCCAGGAAGCGGTCCGGAGCGACCACGACATCGATTTGCACGGGGTCGATGCGGAGACGGCGGCGTTCCTCCACCGCATCCTCCACCCCGCGAGCCAGCCGAGCGGGCAGGTAGACGACCAAGCGGGAGGCGTTGACGGCGGCTCCGGCCAACGAGAGACCGTCGAGGACCAGATGGGGCAGCCGGCCGAGCAGCAGCGCATCCTTTGCGCTGGTTGGTTCGCCTTCCGCCCCATTGGCCACGACCACCGGTCTGCGTAGTCGCCCACCGCGGATGGAGCGCCACTTCTGGGCCACGGGGAACCACCCACCCCCATGGCCGCGGAGTCCGCTGTTGCCGACCAGGTCGACGAGCTCGAACGCGGCGGCGTGCACCGGTGGCGCCCCCCACCGAGCGAGATGCTCCTCGAGGCCGCATGCGGTGTCGCCGGAGACGATTCCGGCGAGCAGGCGCGGCAGAGCACTGGCTGCAGGTGTCAACGGGGGCATGGTGGTCGCCGGACTGCTCATTCGCCCGTCGCGCCCGTCGTTGCCTTGGTCGCCGACACGGTGCCGGTGGCGGTCCCATGGGCCTGATCCAGGCTGAGCCGCAGAGCGACGCGGAACGATCCTGTCGGCCCGCTCAGGCTCGCGCCGATCGATGCTCCCGACAGCGTGGTCACCACGCCGCTGTCGGGTCCCCACGTGACCTGGCTCGAGGACATTGCCACCCCTCCGCTGACGGGTCTGCCATCGAGCTTCACCACCAGGGGCGCGATGGTCGTGTTCGCCGGCTGCAAGGTCAGGGTCACGGTGACCTGGCCGGACGCATTCGCCGCTGAGGTCTGGTAGGTGCCCTGCGCCGAGCTGGTGAACGGCGGCGCCGGCACGGTGGCCGTCGACGAGGTTCCAGCTGACGTCCCACCTGATACGCCACCTGATTGGAAGGCGGCGTTCAGCTTGGCCAGAAGGGCCGGCGAGGTGCCGGCTCGCTTCGACCACCCCGAGGCCAGTGGACCCAAGGCGGCGACCACCCCGATCCCCACCAGGGTCACGCCCGCCAACATGGCGGCAAGGATTCGCCGGGCGGCCGGGAACGACCGGCCGGTCACCAGGCGCCAGCCCCCGGCACCGGCCACCGCCAGCACGCACAGGGCATCGATGACCAGCGTGACCGACAACCGGGTGTCGCTGCCAGCGCCGAGCCCGTGCAACAGCGCCACCGGCCAGCACAGGTAGGCCAACCAATGGACACCACGCCAGGCCCGCGTGCCGATCCGCCGACGGAGCCCGCTGGTGATGGCCACGGCGAGGAGCATGTCGAGGGCCAGGGCACCAAAGCCCACCCAGATGGGCCGGTACGGGGTCCGGAAGGGGATCACCGCGTCGAGGTAGCCGATGGGCACGTACCCGTCGGCCACGGTGGTGACCACATGGACGGCAATGAGGACGAGGCACAGCAGCGACAGGTTGCGGTGCACAGACTGCGAGAGGAACCTCGGCCAGCGCTCGGTCGTCCAGCCCACCGACGAAACGATGCCCAGCACCACCGTCCCGGACAGCAGGACGAGCGAGACCAGACCGGTGGCGCGGGTCAGGTACCACAGAGCCGTGGACCCGTGGCCCACGGTGGCCATGATCGTGGGGGTCATGGACCGGAGCTGCCCGGACCGTTCCCAGGGCGCTCCCCCTCCGGCCATCCGGCGACACGCGCCACCGTCCCCTCGACCGTCACCAGTCGGGCCGGCAGCTGACGGTCCTCGAGCCAGGCGAGGGCCGACGGGCCCTTCACCATGGCGGCGGTGGACGCGGTGTTGGCCTCCAGGCACGAGTTGGCGACGACGGTCACGGTCCGCCACCACGGTCTCGCAGGCAAGCCCGTGCCCGGGTCCACGATGTGATGGACGAGCTGGTCTCCCAGATACCACTGCCGGACGGCGACGCCCGAGCTGGCCAGGCCCCCCGAGGCAATGGCCACCACCCCGGCGGTGGGCGCGGTGCCACATACGTCCCCGAGCCCGACACGGAAGCCGCCGGGTGGCGGGCGGCCGGCGACGGCGACGTCGCCCCCGAGCGAAACGAGCACGCCACAGCCGAGCTGATCAAACACCGACGCGGCGATCCGGTCGGCCACCCATGCCTTGGCCGTGGCTCCGACGTCGATACTGGTGCCGGCCGGGACTCGAACTGTCCTCGTCGCCTCGTCGACTTCCACGGACCGCCAACCCGGGACGGGGGCGGCAGCCGGCAGCTGACCGGCCACCCTCGATGGGACCTCGGAGAAGTCGCGGTCATATCCGATCTGGGCCATGGCGCTACCGACGGTCGGGTCGACCAGCCCGTCAGTGGCGCGAGCCGCTCGGAGGGCGACCTCGAGGACCTCGATGAGCAGTGGGCTGACGACCACGGCTTGTCCGTCGGCGCCGTCGATGCGGGCGACCTCGGAGTCAGCTCTGAACCGGCTGGCGGCGCGGTCGAGCCGGGCGAGCTCGGCGCGCAGGAGTGTCGCGGCGGCAACCATCGCGTTGGGCTCCGTCACCATGAGCTCGGCCGTGGTTCCGAGGGCGCGGACCCGGTAGACGACCACGGTCTCCGCGGTGGTGACGGAGCTCATGGGGGTCAGCTGGCTCCGGTGGAGACGTGGGCCGGCTGTCGGGTTGCCACCGGCGGGGACACGACCGCCGGTTGGGTCGTCGACGGGGAACCCGAGGAGGCGCTTGAGCCCGACGAGCCTGAGCCTGATGATCCTGATGAGCCCGAAGACGGTGACTGCCCGGTGGCAGGAGTGGTGGCGGGCGTGTTCGGGGTGGCAGCCTTCGCGCTGTGCCCGGGTAGTGCCCTGCTGAAATAGAGGCCGAGGAGCCCCACGGCAGCCACGGCGGCCACGGTGATGCGCTTGGTCGTGGTCCGTACGCGACGGAGGCCGGCGTCGCGGCGACCTCCCGGCCCATGAGCAGGATTGCCGTCGTAGGCGGGTTGTGCCATGCACATACGGTACGGAGCCACTCTGAAGATCACATGACACGCAGGTTAGAAACGCGTAAGAAAATGCGTGCTCGTGGCCCTCGGAGGCGGTGGCTGCGACCCCACTCCGTATGTCAGCTGCATGGCGTCGATCCGGTCGAATCCCCAGACTACGAACTGGATCGCGGCGGGTCAGTGCCGCGACAGAACACTGCGCGACGGGCACCGCTTCCACCTGTCGGCGACTGCTCTGTGCCTTCTAGCCCTCTACAGGGGTCGAGTCGTGGCCCTCTGCAGGGGTCGATGCGCCCCGCCGACGTGCATCTCACACGCCGACGAACACCTCAATGGTGCCGGCCTCACGCAGAGCGGGCCCCGACGTGATCCTTATGCCGAAGCGGGAGCCACGGCGTGGGGCAGGCACAACTCGTCGTACTCGGCGATGACGATCTCGCCGGCATCGGGCCCACAGGTCGGGCAAGCCGGGTCACGGTGGACCTTGAACGTGCGGAAGCTCTGCTCCAAGGCGTCGTAGGCCAAGAGGCGACCCTGAAGGGTCTCCCCGATGCCGAGAAGGATCTTGATGGCCTCGGTGGCTTGCAACGAGCCGATGATCCCGCACAGCACGCCCAGTACACCGGCCTCCGAGCAGCTCGGGGCCAGCTCGGCCGGCGGCGGCTCGGGGATCATGCACCGGTAGCAGGGACCCTCGTACGGGTTGAACACGGTGACCTGTCCCTCGAACCGGAAGATCGAACCGTGGACCACCGGGATCCGCTTCTGCAGGGATGCATCGTTGACCAGGTAGCGGGTGGGGAAGTTGTCCGTCCCGTCCACGATGACGTCGTACCCGTCGATGATGTCGAGGATGTTGTCAGCGCCCAGACGAACGTCGTAGGTGACCACGTTGACGTCTGGGTTGATAAGGGTGAGCGTCTTCTTGGCCGAGTCGACCTTGCGCTCACCGATCCGATCGGTGTTGTGCAGGATCTGTCGCTGGAGGTTGGAGGCGTCGACCACGTCCATGTCGATGATGCCAAGCGTCCCCACTCCAGCTGCAGCCAGGTACAAGGCGGCAGGCGAGCCCAGGCCGCCTGCGCCAAGCAGCAGCACCTTGGAATCGAGGAGCTTGAGCTGGCCCGTCTCGCCTACTTCGGGGAGCAACAGGTGGCGCTGGTAGCGGTTGCGTTGCTCCGAGCTGAGAGCCTGCGGCGTCGACCAGGGACGACCCTCGTCCTTCCAACGGTTGAAGCCGCCAATCACCGAGGCCACGTCGCTGTAGCCAAGGTCTTGGAGCGTCTTGGCGGCAAAGGCCGACCGGGTCCCACCGGCGCAGTAGACGACCACATGGGAGGTCTTGTCGGGGATCTTCCCCTCGACAGAGGTCTCCAGGGTGCCCCGTGGGATGTGGACGGCGCCGGGCAGCGCACCCTGCTCGTACTCGTCCGGTTCCCGGACATCGAGGACGACCGCCTTGTCCCTCCCGAGCTCCTCTTCGGCCCCGGCGGGCTCGACCTCCCGGACGGCGGCCTTGGCATCGGCCAACATTTCCCTGAACGTGGGCACAGCTATCACGATCCTTCACTGTCGGCGGTAACCGGCTCGCGCCGCATCACCTGCATGACTGTCCGAGCATGTAAACCGTACCAGGAGAGTCAACATTCCCGCCCCGCCTTCCAGCGGAGAACTCCCTGGTCGCGACCAGGAGTGGTCGATCCCGTCTACGCCTCCCAGCCGCGAAAGCTCCCCGGGGGGCAGATGGTGGTGCCGGCGTCCACGGTGAGCGAGAGACCGGTGACGTATCGGGAGGCGTCGCTCACCAGATAGAGAATGGCCTCCGACACGTCTTGAGGCTGGATCAAGGCGACGTCGAGGAGGTTCAGGCTCTTCATCCCTGGCTCGGCGTCTTCGAACGTTGCGTTCTCCTTCCCGGCAAAGAGGTCCAGGCCCGGCTGGTTGAGGAC
>DASXMT010000480.1:0-16244 GCA_036495505.1 Acidimicrobiales bacterium
AGCAGAGCGGTTTCGGCCGCGAGGGGGGTCGGGCGGGAATCGAAGAGATGGTCCGGCGCAAGACGGTGTTCGTCTCGCCCTAGCCAAAGGGTGGGCCGTCCCTCGTGTGGGCTGAGGCATCGTCGCTCTGCGCTCGCAAACTTCGAGATCTTCGACTTCTACTGTCAAGCGCCGATATGGAACGGATCTCCGCCCTCGATCGGGACGGGCGCACCGGACCCGACCCCGATACCTTCGACTACGTGCCTGGCTGAGCGAGGTGGTGCTCCAGGCAGCCGGGGGGCGAGTTACGCCACCTGGCGGGGCGGTATGGAAAAGTCGGCGCGGAGGTCTCGGATCGGCCGGTCGGCCAATGCCAGGTGGTCAATGGAGGAGAGGTCGGTTGAGCAGGAGGCCCCCCGGCGCATGGCTTCGGCAAAGACGTCGGGCGCCCCGTGGCGGTCGAGGACGCCCTTGGTCGGGGTGATGCCCAGGATGTCGAACAGGCCGACCTCGTAGAGGGCCATCGACGCCGCCAGCGCGCTGAAGTGCGCCTCGCCGTTGGCCGAGCTCACCAACATGGCGGAGAGAGCGACCTCTTCCACCGCGTCGTTGGGCTTGTAGCCGGTGAGGACGTGGGTGAAATCGTGGTTCACCAGGCTCAGGCTCAATCCCGTGGACGAGGAAGGCAAGGCGAACCCGTTGGACTCGTAGAAGTCGATGAAGGCGCGGCCCAGGCTTCCGTCGGGGCACTGACGCAAGGCATCGAACTGGGCCGCGAACTCCTCGTCCGAGCGGCTGCGCAGCTGGGGAGAGCCCTTGGAGTTGCGGGCATACCGAGCCCAGTCGGCCATCAGCAACTCCTGCGAATGGCGGGCCGCATCACGCGCCACCACTAGCATGGGCTCGTCCACCCCCAGGATCGAAGCGTAGCGCTCGACGGAATCGGCCAGCTCCTCGCTGGCCGGGTGGCGGGCAAACTGGAGGATGATCATGGTTTGCACCAGGCGGTACCGGGAGCTCGAGTCGTTGATGATCTCCCTCAGCTCCTCGGCCGGTAGCGGGACTAGCTCGATGGCCCCCTCGATCCCGAAGTACCCCCGGAGCAAGCCCTGAACGAGGCGAAGCTGCTCGTCGGTCGGGCCCCCGTCCACGCTGGCCGCTTCGATGAGCCCGCCGAGCCAGTAGGGGGCGAGGTTGGCATGGATCTCACGCATTGGTGTCCTCTCGATCTCGACTCGTGAGCCCATGTGGGCCAACCGTTAGAGGTCCCCCGTCCAACCCGCCTCACAAAACCATGCGCCCGAGGGCCAAGACTCGCCTGAAGAGTAGCGTAAGCGTGGCCGGTGAACCGGTACCACGCCTGCGTGCGTATGCGCTAACGCCGTCGGATATGCGCGGCTGGATGCGCCCCATCGACTAGACAGCCCCCATGGGTGACAACGTGCCTCAGGTCATTCGACTGCAGCTGACGTCGCCCGAGGACATGTTTCAGATGCCGCAGTCCGACCTGTTCTCCGAATATCGCAATTTCCTGACTGGAATCGACTACAGCCTCAGCGAGTTGCGGAGTCGTCGCTCTCGGGCACCGGTCCGTCTCGAGCTGTCGATGCCGTCGTCAGAGGTGGGAGATGGCACCGCCGGTCAGATCGGCCGCACCCTCCGCCGTTACTGCGAGCACCGCATCGACTACAACAAGCGGGAGCGGCGGGCTGTCCGGTATGACGGCCTCTGGTCGTTGCGGGTCGGTCTGCCCATATTCGTTCTCGGCCTGATTGCCGTGGTGAACACCGTGACACTTGCGGGTCGGAGCGGGAACATCAACCTTGCCTTCGACACCGTCGGCTGGGTCCTGGTGTGGGTGGGACTCTGGTTTCCGTTGGACACGATTCTGTTCTCCCCACTGACCTACGGACGAGAGAACCAAAGCCTGGCCTTACTCCGAGATGCCGAAGTCGTTGTCGAACCCGGTCACCTCAGCACAAAGGCCTGAGACTGCCCCTGGCCGTTCCCGCCGACCCCGGGACGGTCTGCATGGCCATCGCGGCGTCGATAGCGTGAGGTTGTCCCGTACCGAGACGGAAGGAGAGTTCCATGGCCGAACAGATCCCGCTGGTCGACTACCTGGTGCTGGGCGATGATCCCCACCTCATCGCCCATCAGTGCGTTGCCTGTGGCGCCCGGTTCTTCGACCGCCGCAATGCCTGCGCCGCTTGCACGGCCACGGACTTCGTCACCGTCGATGTCGACTCCAGAGGGACCCTGCGCGCGTTCACCATCGTCTCGTTCGCAGCGCCGGGAATCCCCGTGCCCTACGTTGCCGGCGTCGTGGACTCGGCCGGGACGAGCATCCGGACCAATATCATCAACATCGAGCCGGATCCCGAGCATGTCACGCTGGGGATGAAGGTCAAGCTGGCCACCTACACAATCGGCACCGACGACAACGGCACCGAGGCCATCGGCTTCGGTTTCGAGCCGTCCTGACGGCGAAGGAAGCGCAGATGAGCGAAGACATCTGGATCCTCGGGATCCACATGACGAAATTCGGCAAGCACCCTGCCAAGGATGTCGTCGACCTGGCGGCCGAGGCCGCGATGGGCGCCCTCGCCGACGGTGGCGTAACCGTGGGCCAGATGGGGGTGTTGGCCGCGGGCAACCTCATGAGCATGGGCGGCATCGGCCAGCAGCTGCAAAAGCAGATCGGGCAGACCGGCATCCCCGTCTACAACGTGGCCAACGCCTGTGCTACGGGTGCCACTGCCCTTCGCACCGCCATCATGGCGGTCAAGGCGGGCGAGGTCGACTACGGCCTGGCTGTCGGCGTCGAGAAGCTCGCCGGTGCCGGCCTGCTGGCCGGTGGGTCCAAGAAGGCCGACGCCAACACCTGGACACCGAGCGGTCGCTACGGCGCTGTGGCCAGCATCGACGGGCGCGTGGGGACCGAGACGATGCCTGGGGTGTTTGCCCAGATCGGCATGGAGTACCTCTTCGAGCACGACTACAGCGGAACGGCGCTCGAGCTGTTCGCCCGGATCAGCGAGAAGAATCATGCCCATTCGACCCTGAATCCCCTGGCTGCGTACACCAAGAAGATGTCACTGGAACAGATCATGGGCGACGTCATGATCGCCTACCCCAACACCCGCCCGATGTGCTCGGCCAACTGCGACGGGGCCGCGGCTGCGGTCGTGGTCGGGGATTCGACGCTGAAGAAGCTGTCGAGCGCACAACGGCGTCGGGCGGTCAAGGTGTCGGCATCAATCCTCACCACCGATCCCTGGGAAGAGGCTTGCCAGGTGTTGCCCAACGTGAACACCCTGACCCGGAATGCCGCCCAACAAGCCTACGAGCAGGCCGGCGTCGGCCCCGAGGACCTCGACCTGGTCGAGCTGCACGACTGCTTTGCCACCGCCGAGCTGGTCCACTACGACAACCTGATGCTCTGTCCGCCCGGGGGTGCCGTCGACTTCTTCGAGTCGGGTGCGACCTTCCGTGACGGTGCCACGCCGGTCAATGTCTCCGGCGGTCTCGAGTCCAAGGGGCACCCCATTGCCGCCACCGGCATCGCCAATGTCTGGGAGGTCTGCCATCACCTCCGGGGCGAGGCTGGTGAGCGTCAGATCCAAGGGGCGACAGTGGGATTGGCCCAAGTCATCGGCCTCGGATCCGCCTGTGGAGTGCACATCCTCGAAAAGGGGGCTGCGTAGCCGGCCTTCGGGGAACCGCCCCGAAGGGGTCAACCGCCGCCGCTGAACACCGCGGTCACCTGGGCCATGTCGAAGTAGTCGCGCCATGCGGTGATCCGACCGTCGGCTACCTCGAACACCCCCATGACCGGAAGCGGGGCTTCGACCGTGCCCATGGTGAACACGTCGGTTCGCTCGGTGAGAACGGCGCCATCCTGCACCGCAAGGTGATGGATGTCGAAACGCAGGGCCGTGCACATGCCGATGAACATGGTGAGGGTCTCGATGGTGGCGTCGATGCCCACCGCCGGCTCCATGGGGATGTTGTGGTAGACGACGTCGTCGGCAAAGAACGGGCGGAGTGCCTCGGCGTCCATGGCCGTCACCGCGTCGCAGAATCGCCGTACCACCTGATCGGGACTGTCCGGGCCTGTTCCCATGATTGCTCCCCTCGGGGCTCGACTGCTCAGTGCGTGATTGGCGTGAGTATAGATATCCGGGCGGTCGCCGACCGTATGCTTCCCCCATGCAGATCGGCATCGAGCAGGCACGGGTGGTGGGCAGCTTGATCGAAAAGAAGCTGACCACTCCGCAGCAGTATCCCCTGACCCTGAACGCCTTGGTCTTGGCGTGCAACCAGACGTCGAACCGGGCGCCCGTGGTGAACTACGACGAATCGGTGGTGGAGTCGGCCCTTTCGCAACTGAAGGATCAACGCCTTGTGCGGTTCGTGCTCCCGTCGCACGGACGATCGGTGGTCCGCTACCGCCAGGTGCTCGATGAGGTGTTGGGGGTGGACGATCGACAGCTGGCTCTGATGGCCGTGCTTTTGCTCCGTGGTCCCCAGACCGTGGGTGAGCTGCGAACAAGGACGGAACGGATGGTCGAATTCGACGACCTGGGTACGGTAGAGCATGACTTGGAGCTGATGGCCGACCTGGGGGACGGTCTGGTGGAGCGACTGGAACGCCGTCCTGGCCAAAAGGAAGAGCGATGGGCGCAGCTGCTGGGTGTCGTGGACGCCTCGACGATTCCGGTCCCTGACGCGATGTCCCATCTGGATAGCGGGGCCATGGACGTCGCTGCCCACCCCACGATCCCCAGCCCGCTCCCGGGGGGTCAGTTGGCCGAGCTTCGGGATGAGGTCACGGCACTGCGCTCCGAGGTCGAGGGCCTGCGCTCGGAGCTCACCGAACTGCGGGCCAGTCTGGGCGGCTGACCCTGGACGCAGGGCCGTGGGCGGGGCATGGCCTAGCGGTTGGGAGGAATCGCTGCGCAGCGGATACAGGTCCGGGTGGCCGGCCTCGCCGCCAGGCGCTGTGCGGCGATCTGCGAGCCGCACCGCTCGCAGATCGCATACCTCCCCTGGTCGAGCCGGGCCATCGCTCGATCCAGGTCGTCGAGATCCGCCTGTGCCTGGCTCATCAGCGCGGCGACTTGGGCGCGCTCGAACGCGATCGTCGACCCCTCGGGGTCGTGCTCGTCGTCGGCGTTCGTGTCGAGCGACGCGGCCACGATTCCGTCGTACTCGGCGGTCATGGCCTCCAGGCGGGCAACGGTGGCCGTTCGCTCTGCCTCCAGTGCGTCACGGAAAGCGGACTCGTCCATCGCCGTCTTCATCATGAGCAAACGAGGGCGGAAGCAGGCTCACCGAGGGCCAGTATGCCAGCTCCTGTCGGTCGTTCTCGCCTCCGCCCATCGATGACGGCTTGTCGGTGGCGACCGACGGCGACGCTGGTACACGCACGGAAATGAGCTGCCACTAAAGTCGTGGTCACGCTGATGATCGGACATACACCATGTTGAAGCTCAGCAACGTCCCGCCATGGCGGTGACGTCCGACCGGGACGAAGGGAGCCGCGTCGCCCGTCGCCCGGCGGGGGTGCGGGTGGCGGCGACGGTGCCGATGGGCGCGGCCCTGGGCGTCGTCGCAATGTTCTTCGTGCCCTGGCAGGCGGCGGTCTTGATCGGCTGGTCGGCGGCGGCGCTGGCGTACGTCCTCGGCGTGTGGGTGAGGTTGGGAAGGTTCGACGCGCCAGCGACGCGCGAGCACGCCGTGCGGGAGGATCCGAGTGCGGCCTCCACCGACCTGGTGGTCCTCAGCGCCGGCGTGGCCAGTCTTGCCGCCGTCGGTCTGGCCCTGGTCAAGGCGGGCAATGCCCACGGCGGTACTAAGGCCTATCTCATCGTCGTCGGCTTGCTCAGCGTGGCACTGGCGTGGTCGGTGGTGCACACCGTCTTCACCCTGCGGTATGCACTTCTCTACTACTCGCCTCCCATCGGGGGCATCGATTTCAACGAGGAGGATGATCCGACCTATTTGGACTTCGCCTACCTCTCGCTCACCATCGGCATGACATTTCAGGTCTCGGATACCAACCTCACATCGAAACCGGTCCGACGGTCGGCGTTGCAGCACGCCCTCCTCTCCTACCTGTTCGGTGCCATCATCGTCGCCCTGGTGATCAACGTGGTCTCGAGCTTGCTGCACTGAGGAGCGAGCGGCGGTATCCGGGCTCGGGAACCGCTCGGATCACACCGTGCACAGCACAACCGCGGAGGACATCGCTGAACGCTCACATCCCGCAGAGCCCATTCACAGGACACTCACTGTCAGACGAGTAGGTGGTAGTCCGCCCCCCTGAAGGAAGTTCGGACCTAGTCCGTCGCTCGGATGGCGAGGCGCAGCCGGACCACGCCTCCGCCCTCCGCGGAGCGGATCTGGAACAGATCGCAGAGCTGGTTGACCATCCACAGCCCCCGGCCGTCGCTGTGTTCAAGGGAAGGCCGTCGACGACCGGCCAGGGGTTCTTGTATGCAACCCCGGTCACGGATCTCGCAGACAACCTCGCCACCTTCTTTCCAGATCCTGACGGTTCCCTGCCCCTCGCCATGACGCAGGCTGTTGGTGCATATCTCGTCGGCGGCCAGCACCAGATCGGCTACCCGATCGGCTCCCAACCCCTGGTGGGCGGAGTGACGGGCGACGAACCGTCTGACCTCGCCCAAGTCGCCGGGTCGAAACGCCATGACGAGGGCTTCGTCAGGCACTTGCGACAGTGGGGATGTGTCCGGAGTGGCGAATTCGCCGATACCTAAATAGCTCGAGCTGGGTCCGCGCACACCCCCTTGGCGAACGATCGGGTGGGTTCGCCGGGCCTCGTCGATCACCGTTGCGTCGAGGGTTACGAGGTCGTAGGGGCAGAGCAGCCAGAAGGAGGGGTCACCGAAAGCGAGGTTCAACAACGCCTCATGGCGCTGGCATTCCGCCAGCTGTGCCGGACTCCGGCCCAACCAGATCGGCTCGCCGATTCCCCGGACCCGACGATGGGCGGCAACGTGCTCGTCGAGAAAGCCCTGCCAGGCCGGGATGATCCGAGCTGGGTTCGTCCCCAACTCGGCCATGTCGGCGAACAGGACTTCATCGCTATTGCCGCGCAGCTCGTCGCGAAGGGCGTCGATCTTGTCCGAGTCGACCACCACCAGCACGGGCTCCGCTGCTGCAACCGCGTCCAAGATGAAATCCAGCGTGCCCTGCATGAATTCTTCGCGTCCCTCATACAGGAATGCCTCGTGTTGGTACTCCGCACACAGGGCTGCTGGAGCGGGTATGGGTCCAGCCACCCGACTTCCTTCCATGAATGCTCCCCGTGCCCTGGTGGCCGATGCAGGCTTCTGTATACCCCGTGCTGCCTCCTGTATACCCCGTGCTGTGGAAAACCTAACCACGTACGGTACGACAGGCGAAAGTTGACAAACCGGCAGGTCCGAATCGGAATCGAAAGGTCCGAACCGGAACCGGGACGAGTGCTCGGCTTGAATCGTTCAGGTGCCGGGTAGCCGTCACACGTTTGACCGCATCGGCCTCTCACAACGCCGATGTTCTCCGGACGAGTGGGAGCGGGCGGCTCCCGTCCCCTTGGGCCGACGCTTCCCCGTTCGGGGTCATTTCGTTCAGGCCGGTTGGCCCGAGTGGGAGAAGGCCTGGACGAGCTCGGTGCAGAACGCAGGAAGGTCGTCCGGTTTCCGACTGGCCACCAGCACGTTCGGGCCATCCGTGCAGACTGGACCTCGCGACGTTGGCCTGAGTGGAAACGACCGCCGCCGATACACTGTCGGCATGACGGCACCTGTGGATATCGGTGCCGGACTCCGGGCGACCGTCACCACCGACCCGGCCTCGGTTCCGGCCCTCGTTGCTGCCACGGTGGATGGCTTCGGCGCCACCGACATCGTCGTCTACGTCGTGGACGCGGAACAGGTATTGCTCATTCCGCTGCCCGACGAGCTCACCCACGTCGACCTGCCCCAGCCCGAGGGGGTGGCCACCACGATGGCGGGGCGGGCGTTCACCACGCAGGCACCGGTGACGGTCGAGCGTGACGAGGGGACCCGGATCTGGGTGCCGGTGGTTGCCGGCTCGATCCCGAGCGGTGTGCTGGCCATGACCGTGCCCCACGGCGGCGACGAATCGGTGCGTGCCTGCGTGGAGCTCGGTCTGTTCGCCGGGTTTCTGATCGCGGCGCAAGGCCGGACCACCGATGTGTTCCGGTTCCATCAGCAGCGCAAGGCCATGAGCCTGGCGGCCAGCATGCAGTGGGAATTGCTTCCTCCGTTGGTGCTGGACCTGCCCGACGTCTCGGTGGCCGGCATGCTCGAGCCCGCCTACGACGTGGGAGGCGACGCCTTCGACTACGCCCTGAACGGACCGATCTTGGAGGTGGCCATCCTCGACGCCATGGGCCACGGGGTGCGATCGGCCATGGTTTCGTCCCTTGCCGTCGGCGCCTACCGCCACGCCCGACGCGAGGGGTCGACCCTGGTGCACATGCACGCCAACCTCGAGTCCACCCTGACCGCCAGCTTCGGGGGTGAGGTTTTCGCCACCGGCCAACTGGCGCAGCTCGAGCGGCAGTCGGGCACGTTGACCTGGGTGAACGCAGGACATCCCAGTCCGTTGCTCATCCGGGACAACCGGGTCGTTAGTGAGCTCCAGTGCCCACCCACCGTGCCCTGGGGACTCGAGGCGGCTGAGGCCCAGATGGCGACCGAGACTCTGGAGCCCGGGGACGGCGTGCTCTTCTACACCGACGGCGTGGTCGACGCACGGGGTCCCGATGGCGTGGAGTTCGGTGCCCAACGGTTGGCCGACCTCGCCGGCCAGGTGATGTCGGAGGGACTCCGGCCGGGAGACGCGGTCCGACGCCTGGTCCGAGCCGTGCTCGACTACAAGATCACGGAGCTCCGCGACGATGCCTCGATGGTCCTGGTCCGCTGGGAAGGGCCCCCGACCCACCGCTGACGGAGTGCCTTGGCCGATGCGCCCGGTGGCGAACAAGCGTTCGTGTTCTGCTAGAATGAAGCGACGATGGTCGCAGTGCAAGGCTCGTTGTTCGACGGTGGTGAGAAGATCGAGCCCCGTTCGGGGGAGTCCGGCGTGGCACGAACCGATCTCGGAGCGGGGGCGTGGATCGATGTGGGCCGGGGCTGGCTGGCAGGGGCCGACGCCCTGTTCGACCGCTTGTTGCATACCGTGGAATGGCGCGCCGAGCGACGTCCCATGTATGACCGGGTCGTCGATGTGCCCCGTCTGCTGCACTTCTACGACGAGGGAGAGGCGTTACCCGATCCAGGACTCGACCTGATCAAAGACGCCCTGGTCGATCACTACCGCCACGATGCGGGGGGACCCTTTTGCACCGCGGGGTTATGCCTGTACCGCGATGGCCGCGACAGCGTGGCCTGGCACGGCGACAGAATCGGACGCGGGTCGACGGACGACACGTTGGTGGCGATCGTCTCACTGGGCTCACCCCGCCGCATGTTGCTCCGACCACGACAGGGGGGCCACGCCCGGCGCTACGAGCTGGCCAGCGGCGATCTCTTCGTGATGGGGGGCAGCTGCCAGCGCACGTGGCAACATTCAATTCCCAAGACGTCACGGCCGGCCGGTCCGCGCATCAGCATCCAGTTCCGTCCCCACGGCGTTCGCTGACGCTCTGTCCGCCGCGGCATCGAGTGGCTAGGAGATCTCTCCTTCGCCCTTGATGTGGGCGCCCTTTTCGGCCATGTCCTTGTACTGCTCGGCCACCTGCTCCTCATCACTGGCCAGCTCCTTCCGAGCCTTGTCGGCCGCTGCTTCTTCGTCGGGCGTGGCCAGGCGGTCTGCTTGGTGAGCCGATTGTTCGTCCACCCGCTCTGCTGCATCGGTCTCGTCGGACGGCACCGTACGGTCATCGCTCATGAGGTCCTCCTGTTGTTCTTCGTTGGCGGCCAAAAGTACACCCGTCCCGGCCACGTCGGTCCGGTTCGTGGTGCTCACCCGAACGTACCCGGGTCCAAACCATGTCCGTTCGGTTCCGCTGAGGTCTACCCATCCGGGCGCGAGCCAAACCGACACACGCTGGGCTATCCCGTAGGGTGGTCGCGGACCTCAGTGATGAGGGAGGCGGACCACGGAGAGGAAGAAGTCGTCGATCTGGCGGACAACGGCAATGAAGGCCTCGAATTCGACCGGCTTGGTGACGTAGGCGTTGGCGTGAAGGTCGTAGCTTCGCAGCACGTCCTCCTCGGCGTCGGAGGTGGTGAGGACGACAACAGGAATCTGTCGGAGCGATTCATCCCCCTTGATCCGAGCGAGCACCTCCCGACCGTCGAGGCGGGGCAGGTTGAGGTCCAACAGGATGAGATCGGGTCGGGGTGCGTCCTCGTACGGCCCCCGCCGGCCGAGAAAATCGACTGCGAGCTCACCGTTGTCCATGACGTGGAGGTTGTGGACCAGCTTGCTGCCGACCAATGCCTCGCGGGTCATGAGGACGTCGCCGGGATCGTCCTCGACGAGGAGTACTTCGATCGGCGTTGCCTCATCGATGACGTTCATGACGGAGTCGCTCCTGTGGTTGCCGGGAGAGTGAACCAGATCCGAGTCCCGGGCTTGAAGTCTGTGTCGAGCCAGATGGTACCGCCATGGAATTCGACAATCTTCCGGCACAGGGCCAGGCCGATTCCCGTTCCCTCGTAAGCCTCCCGGGAGTGTAGGCGTTGAAAGATCACGAACACCCGTTCAGCAAAGCGAGGCTCTATGCCGATTCCGTTGTCGGTGACCGAGAAGGCCCATGATGGGCCGTCGCGGACGGCTTGGACCCGTACCTCGGGTGTCGCCCCGCTTCGGAACTTGATGGCATTCCCGATGAGGTTCTGGAACACGTTGATAAGAAGACCGCTATCGCCGTCCACCACCGGCAACCTTCCCGTGGTGATCACGGCGCCGGTCTCGTCGATGGCCGCGCTGAGGCGTTTCATGGCCGCCTCGACGCAGTCGGCCAGGTCCACCTGGGCGAATTGGTCCGTGGTCCTCCCTGCCCGGGAAAAGGCCAGAAGGTCGTTGATGAGCCCCTGCATCCGCTTGGCGCCGTCGACGGCGAACTCGATGTACTGATCGGCTCGGTCATCGAGTTGGTCCTGATAGCGCTGTTGAAGCAGTTGGCAGAAGCTCGTGACCTTTCGGAGCGGCTCTTGCAGGTCGTGCGAGGCGACGTAGGCGAACTGCTCGAGCTCGGCGTTGGACCGGGCCAACTCGGCGTTGCGGATCACCAACTCGGCCCGGGCGCGTTCGATCTCCTCCAACTCACCCACGATGCGCAGCCGCATGGCCTCTGAGTCGCCGGCCAGGCTCCGGAACTCGGGCGGACCGGTAGGAGCGATCGGGTGGTCCAGGTCGCCGTCAGCGACTTGGCGGGCGTCGCCACCGATACTGAGGAGGGGTTCGGTCACCCAGACCCGAAGCGACCTTTGCCCGGCCAATCCGGCCAGCACGGCCACGAGGGCGGCGGCGGCCAGCACGATCTCGAGCTGGAAGGTGCTGTCGTTGAGGCGCGCGCTCGCCGCTTGCCTGGCGCGGCCCAGCGCGGCGTCCAGGTCCTGCATGTCCGCCCGGAAGCGGTCGAAGAGCTGCTTGGATCGATCCTGGACGGCCTTTGAGTTGTGGACGGCGAGACCGGCACGGGTGTTGGCGATGGCCGGCTTGGCAAAGTCGTTCTGCCATGTCCTCCCCTGCTGATCGGCCCTGCGGACCAAGGCCAGGAGGCCGGGTTGATCGGTCAGGAGGCGGTGCAACTGGTTCGAGGCGCTTTGTTGCGCAGGCAGGCCCTGGGTGTAGGGCTGGAGAAAGGCCTCCTGACCCGTGAGCACGAAGCCCCGGACACCGGTTTCCTGATTGAGGAAGGCGGCCAGGAGTTGCTCCGACGCCAACTGGGCCGGATCGATCTCGTTGTACAGCGTCGAGCGACTCTCGAGAAGCCGGGCGAAGGAGAAGGCGCTCACGGCCAGGGCGGCGAGCAACAGCACCAAGGCCACGACGAAGACGGCCTGCAGGCGACCCCTGAGGGTCATCTGGCCCAGCCGATGGGCTGCGGGCCACCGCCGGGTCCGGTGACGAGGACGGGCCCCGTTGTCGGTCATTCCGACCAGCGTTGGGCGTTCGACAGGAGAAAGAGGGCCACGTCGTCGCGGAGGGGCTCCCCGTTGGCTGCTTCCACCTCCCGCACCAGCTGGTCCGCCATCGCCTCGAGCTTGGACGCCTCGGGCATCAGCCGGGCGAGCATGTCCGTCAGGCCGGTGGCCCCCAGCCGCTCGCTGCCACTCCCGGTGCGGGCCTCGACGATCCCGTCCGTGAACAGCAGGAGCGTCCACCTCGGTCCCAGGTCGACGTGGTTCGACTTCCACGATCCGCCGTCGACCACGCCAAGCGGAGGGCCGCGATGGAGCACGGGTATGTCCTTCGGCGAGGCTCCGTCGAGGTGCAGGGGCATGGGGTGACCAGCCAACCGGACCTCTGCTTGCCGGAGGTCAGAGCGGAGCGTCAGATCGCACAGCGTGACGAAGATCTGCTCGTCGAAGCGCTCGGTCTCGAGGATGCGCTCCAAGGCCGGCATGATGGCGTCAGGCACCACCCCGCCGAGGACCAGCGCCCGCCAGGCAACGCGTAGGGCCACTCCGAGGGCGGCTTCGTCTGGGCCGTGGCCGCAGACGTCACCGACAACGACTCGCACCGTTCCGTCGGGCAACTCGATCCCATCGAAGAAATCACCACCCAGCAGGGCCCGACCGCCGCCCGGTTGATAGCGGGTCGCCCACCGCAGCTGACCCGTGGTGATAAGGGGTCGGGGCAGCAATCCCCGCTCGAGCCGAGTGTTCTCCGAGCGCAGGAACTCTGCCTCGCTGAGCCGGCGCAGCGCCTCCTCGCTTCGCCGACGGGCGATGGCGTAGCGAACGGACCGGGCCAGGGCCTCTCCGTCGACATGTCCCTTGACGAGGTAGTCCTCCGCCCCCAGGGCGACGGCTTCGGGCCCCTTGGACTGGTCGAAGTGGCCGGTCAACACCACCACCGCGGCACCGGGGGCGATGGTGATCATCATCCGCAGACCATCCAGACCCTCGGCATCAGGCAGCCCCAGGTCGAACAGGACGCACGCGGTTGACGAGGTGAGCGCCTCTTGTGCCGCCGACAGGGATCGAACCGAGATCAGCTCGAACTCGGGGCCGGCCTCGGCCAGCTGCTCGCAGACCAACAATGCGTCGCCGACATCGTCTTCCACGAGCAGGACGCGCTCGCGTCCCCCCTCGGGCACCGATTCAGAGGCCTCTGACCTCACTGCCCCCACCCATCCCGTTGCCGACATGTAGCCGTGACGCTATCCGATCGCTTCGAACGAGGCACTCCTGGCTGGATGCATGGCCAGCCGGCGAGACGAATCGGTCACTACAATCACGCAATGCGTCGGGTTGCTGAAGGCATCAGTCACGACGCGCCGAGCCTGCACACCCTGAGGACCGGAGCTGCTCGGATCGCCCTGGAGACATCGGTCGATGACCACGTCGAGGGGGAGTACGAGGTGGTGCGGCGCACCGCCCGGATCCCAGCCAGTGACGGCATGAGGGCCACGGTCAAGCTCCTGGGCTGCCTAGCCGGGTTCACCACGGTCTACAGCCTGATCGCTCGCGCCGTGGGGAAGCGATTCGGGCGGCCTATCGGGGCCCTGGCGTTCGCCCTCGGGCCGGCCAGCGGCTACGTGACCGTGCATTTCTTCGAGCGGCTCCAGCGCATCGGGGGAGTGGTCGAGGCCACCCGTCTGGCCCGGGAGCGGCGCACCTCGCTGGCGTCGTTGCGGTCCAGTCGTGCCGCGGTGGTAGACGCGGCCGCCGAGTTGTTTTCGGTGCCCTCGTCCCCGTCAGGACCGGACCCGGTGCCCTGAGGCCAGGGACGCGATCGGTGTCAGCGGACTGCGGGGATGGCGCCGCTGGCGCCGGTGGCCCGGAGATGGTGCAGCACGTCACGGAAGGCGTGCCATGGGCTCTGCTCCGCGTAGGCGATCCGCCGCTCGGCGCAAAAGGGACGGACCACCTCGCGTGCTCGACGCAGGTTGGCCCGTGGCATCGTCTGGAACAAGTGGTGTTCGATCTGGGTGTCCAACCCTCCGAAGACGAAGCCGGTCAGGTACCGGCCCGACAGATTGCGGGAGGTGAGAACCTGGCGGCGCAGGAAGCCCAGATCATCGGTGGCGACCATGGTGGGCATACCCACGTGGTTGGTGACGAAGCTGGCGCCCAGGTAGAAGCCGAACAGGGACTGCGAAATGAGGATGAAGGCCACTGCTCGCAGCGGGGACAGGATCAAGAACGGCGCCACGAAGAAGAGGGCGGCGTGGACGGCCAGCAGACCGACTTCGAGTACCGCTCCCCGGTCCCGTCGCCGGGACAGCGACCGGATGCTGGCCACATGCAGGTGGAGGGCTTCGAGAAACATGAGGGGTAGCAGGAGGAGGGCCTGGGTCCGGGCAAACGACTGCCCGAAGCGTCCGCGTGCTCGGACCTGATCCGGTGTGTACACCAGTGCGCCCGGGGCCAGGTCCGGGTCTTTGCCCGGGCGATTGGTGTGGGCATGGTGGCGATTGTGCTTGGTCAGCCACCAGCCGAAGCTGAACCCGGTGAGCAGGTTGGCGTGGACCAGCCCGATCAGGTCGTTGTCGCGCCGGTTGGCGGAGATCTGGCGGTGGCCGGCGTCGTGGCCGATGAAGCCCAGCTGGACCATGACGAAGGCCAACCCCACGGCCACGGCCAGGTTCCACCAGCTGTCGCCGACCACGATGACAGTGGCGATCATGGCCCCCAGCCCGCCGAGGGTGGCGGCGATCTTGATGGTGTAGTAGCCACGGCGGCGGGCCAACAAGCCCCCCTCGCGGACCTGGCGGGACAGCTCGGCAAAGTCTTCGCGGTTCGACAACGCGATCGGGGGAGCCTGGGTCTCGGTGCGCAATGGTGTCTCTCTCGGTTGGTGCCAGCAGGCGGAGGTGCCGCAAGGACAACCCGAGGGGGCTGACCTCGCCTTTCATGGTCTGGACCCCGACCACTGCTGCACGTGCTGGTCGATCATGTGAGCCCGTCAGCCGAGCGTGCGGCGACCCGCGGGAAGCGCGCGTCGAGCCGAACCGAAGTTGACCCTCGTCACCCTACTCGTGTGGGGTCACCAGGCAGGCGCGGCGGTGACGGGCCCGTTTCAGATCATCTCGGGATGGGCGATCTTCGCCAATTGCGACCTCTCGGCCGACGAACCATGGAATCGGCTGGATGCGGTACCTTTCTCACGTGTCCGACTACGTCATTCCAGAGCCAGAACCCAAGGAGATCGACGAGAAGCTGTCGATCGAGCTGCGCCACCTTGGCGACAATGCGGTCCTCCGGGCTCACCCTTCAGGCGAGGAAAAGTGTGAGAACTGCCGGTATTACATGGAGCCGTACAAGGAGATCTCCTATTGCTGGCACCAGAAGCTGCGGATCCTGGTCGGATCCGAGTGGTGGTGCCAGTGGTGGGACAAGATTCCCGAGGAGTCGTAGGTCCGGAGGCCTCGTCGCTGACGCCTCGGACGACGTCATGCGGGAGCTGGTCTGGGTCGCCGCCCCGTCGATGCAGGGCCTGGCCCTCTCCCGGACGGTCTACGTCGATCCTTGTGGCGGCGAGCAGCTGGTGGCCATTTTGGCCGGATGGTCGGAGGGGATCACCGACTTCCGACCGCCTTCTTGAACCTGGTCGCAGACCGGCGGTTACTGCGTCGGTCCAAAGCGTTCGACACGGATCGAATCGACGGGTACGCCCAAGCCGACCAGCAGCGACCCGGCGGCATCGGCGAATCCGGGGGAGCCGCACACATACGAGGTGGCGCCGGGCAGCAGTGCCGGGGCCAGGTCATTGGCGGACAGCCGTCCCGGTGGGCGCGGCCAGGAGGCCGGCGTCTCCCTGGTGTACACGATGGTGGTCTCGGGTCCTGGCAGCTCGTCGGCATAGTAGAGACCGCCGGGGGTCCGGGCCGAGACGACGAGTCGGACCCGGTCGGAATGGTTGTTCTGCCGGGCCAGGCGCAGCATGGCCATGAGCGGAACCACGCCGGACCCTCCTCCGACCAGCGTGGCCACGGTCTCGCCCGTCCAGACGAACCAGCCGCCGATGTGTCCACGGACCTCGAGCTCGTCGCCCACCTCGGCCACATCGTGGAGAAAGGTCGAGACCTCGCCATCCTCCAG
>DASXMT010000481.1:0-6177 GCA_036495505.1 Acidimicrobiales bacterium
CTGCAGCGAACCGACTCCTTCCCGCTCCAGTTCGTCACGGTACCGCCCGACGATGACGGGCTGGAGCGGGAAGGAGTCGGTTCGCTGCAGGACGGTGAACGATGAGCGGGACGTGGCCCGCTCCCCGTCGTCGGCCACATCCACGATCACATTGGTGATCATGTGTCGGGTATGCGGTGTGCCGTTGTCCGGGTAGCGGCGCGTGAATTGCTCATACATCTGACGGGCCTCCTCCCGACCGCGTACCACTCGGTCCGGGCTCTCCTCGAAGGTGATGACGGCGTCGGCGAACAGCTCCCCGAGGCCGGCGAAGTCGCCGGCGTCGATGCGCTCCGCGTACGTGTACAGGACCTTGGCCACTGCCTGTTCGTCGCAGCATCGACATGTCGAAGCCCCACCGTCTTGTTCCGTCATCGTTGTCTCCTCTGATCACCGCCATGGTTATGCCTGCTCAGCCTCCGCGCCCTTCGTGGGTTCAACCCAGGTACGCCTCCCGGACGGCTTCATCGGCGCGAACCACATCGGGAGCGCCGTTGGCGATGACCGAGCCCAGGTTGAGCACGATCACGCGATGGCACTCGCGCATGACGAACCCCACGTCGTGCTCGACCAGGACGACGGCACAACCCTCCTCCCGGCACAGCCTCCTGACCACGATGGCCAGGTTCTCGACCTCGGACTCCTCGAGCCCTGAAGTGGGCTCGTCGAGCAGCAGGATGCGGGGGCGGTCGACGACCGCCCGGGCCAGCTCGACCATCCGGGCTCGTCCGATCGGGAGGTTGGCCGCCGGCTGATCGCGGAGGGACTCGAGGCCACACAGTTGGAGGACCTCGTCGACCCGCGACCGACGGGCGCGTTCCCGAGAGCGGCGCGACGGGAGGGCCAACAGGTCGGCGACCATGCCACCACCACCACCCTCCCACTCCAGCGCAACCAGCACGTTGTCCTCGACCGGCAACCACCCGAAGATCTGCTGGCGCTGAAAGGTCCGGCGGATCCCCTGACGGGCGCACCAGGTGGCGCTCCGGCCGGTGACGTCTTCGCCATCGAAACGGATGGCGCCGGCCGTCGGGCGACGGATACCGGTGAGGCAATCGAACAGGGTGGTCTTGCCCGCCCCGTTCGGACCGATGAGACCACAGACCTCACCAGCGACAAAGCTGGCACTGACATCGGAGAGGGCCTGCACTCCGCCGAAGGTCATGGTCACCCCCCGCGCCTCGAGGATGGGAGGGGAGTTTGTTCCGTTCAGTACTATCTTCTGCTCGACAGTCGGTGTTTCGTGCTCAGGTGTCATAAGCGTCCGTCCCCGGCCTAGAGCTTGGCACCGAGGTAGGCGCCGACCAGCTGCTCATCGTCGAGACTTCCTCGCTCGCCGGACCACACGATCCGTCCCAGCTCGATGAATGCCGCCCGGTCTGCCACCTCTAGGACGTCTCTGATCTTCTCCTCGACCAAGAGGATCGTCGTCCCCAGGTCGCGTAGCTCGCGGAACACGTCGAGCACCTGGGCGATCACCATGGGGGCGAGGCCGAGGGTGGGCTCGTCGGCGATCACCACCTTGGGCGGACGCACCAGCACGGGCGCCAGCGCCAGCATCTGCTGTTCACCACCGGACAGGCTTCCGGCCAGCAGGCGCCGCCGGTCCTTCAACTGGGGGAACCGATCGTAGACGTCGTCCCGGTTGGCGGCATCCAGCCGGAGCACCAGGTTCTCCTCGACGGTCAGACCGGGGAACACCCCGCGAGACTCGGGAGCAACGAGGACACCCTGGCCGACCCGCCGGTACGCGTGCATGTGCGTGATATCCACGCCGTCGAGCGTGATCGACCCGCGCGACGCCGGCACCAGTCCCGCAACTGTCGAGCACAACGTCGACTTGCCGCTGCCGTTCACCCCGAACAGCCCGGTGATCTGCCCCGTGGCAATGGACAGGTCGATGCCGTGAAGCACCTCCGCGTCGCCATAGGCCACGCGAAGACCCCGGATGTCCAGGATTCCCGGCGGTTGGTCCTCCACGTCGCTCGGGGCATTGATGGCTCCGGAGGAGACGAGCTCTTCCTTATGGCGCTGGACCTCGGCCGAGACGGCTGTCGACTCGGCCATGATCGCCTCCTCGGCGGTGCCGAGCTCCGCGTCGACGGCAGCGGCGATGCCCGTGGCGACCTCGGCGGTACCGTCTTCACCGGATGGCGAACCGGTGGCAACGACGGCCACGGGGGGGATGGCACCACCTCCAGCCGCCGCGGCTCGGAGCGCAGCCCGGCGCATGCGCCGAACGTGGTTGCGACGCGACGTCTGGGACAAGAAGCCGTCGGGGTCTCGGGCCAGACCCACTGCGCCCAGCCCGAACAGGATCAGGGGGATCTCCGTCGACTGCGTCCCGTTCCAGCTCAGCCAGGACGGCACCCAGGACCACCAGTGGAAGCCCGATTGGATGATCACCGGGGTCGCCGCCGAGGCGATGCCGGCGAGCACGGCGGCACCAGGACGTCTGATGCCGAACAGCACCACGGTCGCGAGCCACAGCAGGCCGTCGATGGCCGGCGTGGTCGAGTTGGAGACACTCGACTGGAACGAGACATAGAAGATGCCGCCCAACCCGGCGATGACGGCGGAGAGGGCGAACAGGCCCAGCTTGACCCGGAGGGGCGCCACCCCTGACGTCGAGGCGGCAACCTCCGACGACCGGACGGCGGCGATGCTTCGACCCCATGACGACTTCTTCAGGTTCGTGATCAACACCATGACCACCAAGGCCAGGACCAGAAGACAGATGGCCATGGTCCGGTTGCTGGTGAGATCGAGTGCACCGATCTTGGGTCGCGGGATGGTCCACCCGGTCGTGTTGTTGTCGAACCAGTTCCACTGGAAGAGCACGTTGTCGCCGAGGAGGGCCAACGCCAACGTGGCCAGGGCGAGCGGCAGCCCGCCGAGGCGCAGGGCGGGCAGGGCAACGATGAAACCGAGCAGGCCGGTGACGATCAAGGCGATGAGGATGGCCAGGAAGAAGGGCACCCCGTATTGGTTGAAGAGCAGTCCCGTGGTGAGCCCGGCCATGGTCGAGAAGGTGGCCTGGGCCAGGCTCACCATGCCACCCATGCCGGTGACGACGACGAAGGACAAGAAGATGAGCGAGAGGGCCAGGCCCTGGGCCATCGTCCCCGCCCAGAAGTCATCGGCCAGAAAGAGGATGTACACAACGAGGAAGGCGGTGGCCGCGACCCAGGGTGCGGCGCGGCGCCACATGGGAAGCAGCGTGAGGTACTCGAGCGGGGGTACGTCGTCAGCCGCCGATCCCCCCAGGCGGCTGCGGTCCCTGGCCAGGATCAACAGGGCGATGATCAGTACGACGATGGGCACCGAATCGGCGAACCCGGCGATGTCCACCTTGACGTAGCCGGCCACCAGGTTCTGGAAGATGCCCAGGGCCAGGCCACCGATGAAGGTCAATGGGATCGACCGGAGCCCTCCGATGACGGCGGCGGCGGAGGCGACGATCATGATCGTGATGTAGCCGCTGGTGCTGATGGCCCCGATGATGGGGGCGGCGACCACGCCGGCCAGGGCGGCCAGGACGTTGCCGATCACCCAGGCGTACCGGGAGGTCTTGGCGTCGTCGACCCCGCGGATCCGGGCCAGGCTGTGCCGGTCCACCACCGCCCGCATCTGCAGGCCCAACGACGTACGGCGCATCAGGAACCAGAGCCCGACGGCGCACACCGCAGCGGCGATCACCACGACCAGCTCGTTCGAAGTGATGGGGATCTTGGGCGGGATGTGCCACGTCTTCTGGGGAACGGGGCCCAAGCCCGGCGGAAACCCGACTTGGAGGACGGTGCTGCTGTTCGGGATGTCGACGTGGAAGATGTCGATGATCCCGTCCGTGATCCACTCGGTCAGGGCCGGGATGGCAAGCAAGAGCCCGACGGTGGCCATGATCTTCGCTGACTCGTTCGCTCGGGCCAACGGCTTGAAGACCGCCGCGTTCAGCACGATACCGAGCAACGGGGCGAACACGCCGATGACCATCACTGCGGCCCAGACGATGGGCCAGTGCATCCCGGAGTGGAAGATGTAGAAGAGGTAGGCGCTCGAGAAGGCCACTGCGCCATAGGAGAAGTTGAAGATACCGGTGGCCGAGTACGACAGGGTCAGCCCGGACCCGACCAGCGAGTAGATGGCTCCTGAGATGGCCCCGCTGACCACCAACGCCAAGAACGTATCCACCCTTACCCGTCTCTCCTATGGTCCTCTGCGGTCGTGTGGCCCGCTGCGTTCGCGAGCATGGGTTGCCTGTCGCCCCGGGTGGCAGACCGGCCGGGGGCGGGCACGCGGCGTCGTCCCCAGCCGGTCATGTGGTCACTCCTTCTCACAGGCGACGGTCCCCGATGCGCTCAACCCTGGAGGTTGTAGCTCGAGTAGCACTTGAACGGCTCGGACGTCGTGTAGTTCGTGCCCGATACCTTGAGGACGGCCGCGCAGTCGGCGGGGATGAAGTGCGCCGCCGGCCAGAGCAGCTTCCCCGGCGACCCGGATGGAGCCGTCTTGTAGCTGGTGAACGAACCACCGTTTACCTTCTGGTCGAATGTCTTCGTGTTCAGGTTCTTGCCCACGGCCTGGAGCATCTCCACCAACGTGTTGGCCTCTGCGTAGCCGATCGACGCACCCAAGGTGAGGAAGGCCGGCTTACCGATGGCCTTGAGCCCGGCCAACTCCTGGTTCACCCAGGCGCCCCCACCCTCCTGCGGGACCACCTGGCTATTGGTGAACTGACCCTGAAGGGACGAGGCCAGCTGGGCCGACGAGGCCAGGAGGCCAGGGTTGTACGTCACGAAGTCCATGATGTCGCCCGTGTAGCCGCCCGCCTTCAGGGCCGCGGCCATCGGAGCTACGTCAGCGAACGGCGTCGAGATGTAGACGAGGTTGGCCTTGGAGGCCGTGATGGCCTGCACGTACGGCGTGTAGTCGATGCCGGTCGACGTGGTGGGGAAGTTGGCCTCGTTGTACACCACATTGGCGCCGAGCTTCTTGAACAGAGCGACATACTGAGCGTTGCCGCTGGTACCCGAGGGCGAGTTCTCCGCCTGGGCGGCGAAGCGCACCTTGGAAGCCGGCATGCCGCTCGCTTGGATCATGGCCTCGGCCAGGCTCCCGGCCACCACATTGTGCAGCGGGTTCGACGTGGGCAGCAGGATCGGGGACAGGCAACCGTTCCAGCCGAAGCCCCATCGGTAGCCGCAGAACCCTGGATTGAAGCCCCAACCGAAGTACGGCACCTGGTGGGAGGTCATGTAGTTGGTCGAGCCGCTCAGCATGTACTCGGTGAGCGACAGCACCGAGAAGACCTGGCTCTGGTTCACCAGCTGCTGGGTCTCTTGGACGTCGGACTGCACCCCACCCGTGTCGTCGGAGCACGGGACCAAGGTGAGCTTCCGACCGGCGATGCCCTTTTTGTTGGCTTGGGCGAATCGAGCGTTGATCCCGTCGACGTACCCGGCATAGTCCCCCGATGTGTATATGCAGCCCACCTTGATCTGGGTGGAGGTAACGCCCTGGGTGAGGCCGCTGCCCTTGGGACCGATGAGGCTCTGCTTGTTGGCCGTGTTGGCCAGCGATCCTCCGCTTGCATTGCCGCCTCCCGTCGGAGGGGAAGAGCTGGCCGCCGAGCTGGGCAGGCCGGTGCCCAAGACGACGGCCATGGTTGTCACCATCAACAGGCTGAGGACGATGACCACGCCTCGCCTCACTCGATGCCGATACCGTCTGGACATGTGATTCCCCCTCTGTCTGGACATATGATTCCCCCTCTATGTTGCGGACGGCGGCGCCGCCTCTCTTGGTCCTTCGGTTACAAGCGTGCAGACATTCCCTTCACCGCTTCGCCACTGCATCGATATCGACCCAGTTGCGGTCCCGCGCCGAGGTCCGGATGGCGTCCATGACGACCATGCTGGCCACACCGTCGGCGAACGTAGCCGGGGCGGGATCGTCAGAGATCGCTTCGCCCGACAGGCGAGCACGGAGGACCCGGTACAAACGGGTATAGGGGGCAAGGTCGATCCCGGTGGCATGCATGAGGTCGTAGGTCGTGGTCATCAGGTCGGCGGGTGGCGGGTCCGGCGGCGGATTGACCAGGTCGGGCGGGATGGCGACCGGGCGGCTCCCCTGGGAGTC